>JAOUHH010000118.1 GCA_029865195.1 Desulfobulbaceae bacterium | reverse complement strand
TTGGCGTAGTACTTGGCGGCATGGTTGATCAGTTCATCCATGGGCAACTGGTCGTCAAACCGCTGCGAAGAGGCGAGATGCTGCCCGAAGGCATCACTTGAAAAAAGCAGCTTGTCCTCCACCAGATAGGAGAACATGCTGTCCGGCCAGTGCAGCATCTTGGTTTCGATGAACCGGACGGTGCGCCTTCCGAGGCTGACCTCATCCCCGGTCTTCACCACCTCGAACGGCCAGTCCTCGCGATGAAAATGGCTGATCATCGCCCGCTTGCCGTTAGCGGTGCAGAAGATTTTTTCCGGCTTGACCAGTTCGATCAGCTCCGGCAACGAGCCGGAATGATCGAGCTCCACATGGTTGACGATGATGTAGTCGATCTTGGCAGGCTCGATCACCTGATGGATATTGTGGACCAGATCGCCCTTGAAATCGCTTTTAACGGTATCGAATAGGGCAACCTTTTCGTCCTTGACCAGATATGCGTTATAGGTGGTACCCCGCTCGGTTGAGTAGCCATGAAAATCGCGGACATTCCAATCAACCGCGCCCACCCAGTAAACATCTTTCTTCACCTCAACTGCCGTCATTGTCTCCTCTCCATATATAAAAAAAGCCGCGCCGAACGGATGCTCGACGCGGCATGAACAAATCCGCGCAACAAAATCCTTTTACACTAGGCCACCGGCAAGGTGAAAACACGCTGCCCAAGTTCCTGATCGAGCACAAAAAGACCGTTGGCGTCATTGCCGATCAATTTCAGCTTATCGACAATGGCGGAGGCGCTCGCCTCCTCTTCCACCTGCTCGGTTACAAACCATTGCAGGAAGATATTGGTGGCATGATCGCGCTCGTCAAGGGCGTGGTTGACCAGCTCATTGATCAGCGCCGTCACCTTTTGCTCATGCTTGAGCACTTCGCTGAACACCGCCAGGGGCGTTTTCCAGTTGGCGGGAGGCTTGGCAATGGCCGTCAACGTGACCTTGCCGCCGCGTTCATGGACAAAATCATACATCTTCATGCCGTGGAACAGTTCTTCCTGGGCCTGCATCCGCATCCAGTTCGCCATCCCGGCCAGGCTCCTGGCCGCGAAATGCGCCGACATAGCGAGATACAGATAGGAAGAGTAGTATTCGGCGTTGATCTGGGCGTTGATCGCCTTTTCCATCCCGCTACTCAGCATACCCTCATCCTCCCCACAAGCCGTGCAGATTGCAGTAGGCCCGCGCCGTCGCCTTGTCGGCGGCCACGCAGAACTCCGCCACCGGCGCTTGCCCGGGGTTGAGGAACTGCCGATAAAGCTTGTCGCCTACCAACAGCTCAATCCATTCAATATAGTGCTTGTCATCCATGGGATGCGCCGTCGACCCAACCGAGACCTTGAACCCGGTGGCGGTTTTTTCCACAACCGGCACATGTTTTTCCTTGGCTGCGTCAACGGTATTCTCGGCAAACAGCTGCATCGGTTGCCCGCAACAGACCAGCTCGCCGGCGCCGGCGTGCAACACCTCGACCATATTGCCGCACATGGAACACTTATATACCTGTGATCTTTTCGTCATATTCGCCTCCCAATTCCGCCTGATCAGTTTAAAAAACGCGTCCCCGGAGAGTGACCTCCGCAAAGAACACCATCAATAATTCTCACACAGCAACTCAAAGTGGTCCTTTTTGTGCGCACAGGCAGGACAAAGATCGGGTGCTCCCTCCCCCTCGTGGGTGTAACCGCAATTACGACAGCACCAGGCAACCTTTTTTTCCCGCTTAAACACCCGCCCCTTTTCAATATTCGCGGCAAGCGCAAGATACCGTTTTTCATGACGCATTTCGGCAATGGCGATGGACATGAAAACATCGGCGATGTTGCCGAATCCTTCGGCGCGGGCCACCTTGGCAAAGGCAGGGTACATGCCGGTATGCTCATGATTCTCGCCTGCCGCAGACTCCTTGAGATTCTCCAGGGTAGTACCGATGACCCCGGCCGGGAATGAGGCTGTGATTTCGACCTCCCCACCTTCAAGAAACTTGAAAAGTCGCTTGGCATGCTCCTTTTCCTGGTTGGCGGTCTCTTCAAAAATCGCCGCGATCTGCACAAAGCCCTCGTTTTTGGCCTTGGCGGCAAAGTAGGTATATCGGTTGCGGGCCTGGGATTCGCCCGCGAAAGCCTTCAGTATGTTCTTTTCAGTTTCCGTTCCAGCCAAAAGACCCATCGGCATTCCTCCGCCTGTGTTTATGAGGTTGCGCCCAGTCGACCCATTATATGGGTAAGAGCCTGACAAAAAAAATCGATCAACTCAAGGATGAACCGGACAAAAAGCAAGGGGACGCATCGTAACGGCCGATCGACACGCCCCCGCTCTCACTTCATACATTTACATCAGTATCAAGCGTTAGCAGCCACTTTACATGAGGGGCAGACCCCGACAAATTCCATCCGATGCATGGATACGTCAAACTCGGTCAGACGGCTGACCTTCTGGTCCATTTCCGCGTCAACATCGACGTACACATCCTCCAGGCGGCTGCACTGAGCGCAGCGTACGTGGTGATGATGTGAGGCGTTGCCATCAAAACGCTTCTGAGTACCAGCCACTTCGATTTTCTGAATCAGACCGCAATCGGAAAGCACTTCAAGATTCCGGTACACGGTGCCGAGGCTGATCTTCGGCAAACGTTTACGCAGCAAACGGTACATCTCGTCCGCCGTGGGATGGGTGTGCATCTTCCGCAATTCATCAAGAATTACTTGCCGTTGTTTCGTCATACGAAGATTTACAGGGGTGTCCATTTTAAAACCTCCAAATAATTGAAGTTGATAATGCGTCATACTGCCGACAACGTCGTATTGGTTATTACTAACCGAATGGCTTATTTATTACAAGCAAAATTTAGAATAAAGTTTATCGATCTACTACACCATCCACCCGCCAAGCTAAACCAAACACCACCCAATCTTCTGATTTACTGCCAACATTATTCACTTTTCTCTTCGCCCGCCAGGCGTGTACTTGACGCGCACGTCACCAGCCAAACCTTTCACAACAGGCATTTCCGGCTACAAATGCACCTTAATATTTCTTTCCCTCTACCCAAACCCTCAACTGCACTTCCCACCCGGCAGTACTAATGATCATCGCCCTCGGCAGCCTACCATCTAAACGAATAATCTATTTCCAAACGCCTTACGCCTACACCAACTCCCGTCTTTACATTTTTCAACTACGATTTTTCTACAAAATCGGAACTATAACCAAGAATCTGCCGACGCCTGTTTCCCCGCCACTCCGGACATTGCCGCCTTCCGATATCGCCAATGACGAATCCGCCACCAATAGCGCCTATAAACACATGCCCATACCGCAGCATCCAACAATCAACCCCATCCACGCGACTGCTTCTCGTTGCCAGGCAGTTGTGCGATGCGTCCGGTATTTAAACGGCCTGCCCGTTATGCATTTGGGCCGACCAACGCGAAAAGGAACCGCACCGATTCACACTTCACATCTCGAGTATATGATATTGTTTGTTAGGTTTGCAACCGATAAATCCTCTTTTTTTCACCCGTCAGCCTCGCCATGCCTACCCTTCCAGATAAACGGCCACCCGGTTGCGACCGTCCGCCTTGGCCTGGTACAGGGCCGTGTCTGCCATCCGGTAGACCGCCTCGACATCGTCGCCGCGATGCCGGTCGGTGGCCACACACTTCAGGCCGCAGGATATGGTGACATACTGACTCGGGCTATTTTTCTCGTGGGGAATTCGCAAGGCCTCGATTGTTGCCCGAATACGATCTGCGACAAGGACGGCGTCCTCTTCACGCTTCACGATGATGATCGCGCCAAACTCCTCCCCTCCCAAACGGAAGGCAAAATCGCCGGAACGCATCAAGGCCTGCTTAAGGGTCGACCCTACTTGCCGAAGCACATGGTCTCCCATCTGATGGCCGTAGGTATCGTTATATTTCTTGAAGTTATCCACATCGATCATGAGAAAGGCGAACTTCTTTTCATCCCGGCGGGCCCGCTGCAACTCCTCCGGAAAAATCTCATTAAAATGCCGGCGGTTAAAGAGCCCGGTCAGCTCGTCGGTTATCGATATCTCCTCAATACGCTTTTTATCGGTGATGTCGTTGTGAATGGCGGTAAACCCGGTAATATTCCCCGATGCGTCATAGGTCGGCGAAATAGTGCTTTCCACCCAATAGCTGCCGCCATCCTTGGTGGTGTTTTTAAATACGCCCTTCCATATCGCGCCGCCGAGAATCGTCTTCCACAGCCGTTCATACAACTCTTTCGGCATCTCCGGATGACGGATGATCCGATGATTGCGACCGAGCAATTCATCCCGGTTGTAGCCACTGGCACGGCAGAACGCGTCGCTGACATAGGTGATGTTGCCCTCTATATCGGTGGCCGAGGTAAGAACATTCTCGTCGATAATATCGACATACTCGTTTAACCGTCTTTGCACGTTACGAATCTCGGTTACATCCAGCACCGTCCCCAGCATGAAAACGGGTTGCCCGGCGGCATCGCGTTGGAGATCACCCCGCTCCTCTACGACACGTATCGAGCCGTCGGGCCGCACCACCCGATGACTGACCAGATAGGGGATATCAGTTTCCAGGGATTTGTTGACCGCCTCGGTGACCAGCACCCGGTCATCAGGGTGAATGGCATCCAGAAACGCCTCATAGGTGGCGGCAAACTGTTGCGGTTGCAGACCGAAGATGCGGTATATCTCATCGGACCATGACAATTTATTGTAGACAATATCCCACTGCCAGCTGCCAAGATGGGCAATGGACTGCGCCTTGTCCAGGAAGGACTTGGCCTGTTGCAACTCTTGGGTGCGCTGCGCAACCTCCTGTTCCATGGTGAAGGTATACTGCTCGATGGTGTCGGCCATGTCGTTGAAATGGGCCACCAGCGAACCGACCTCGTCATCGGCGCCCACCGGCGCCCGGGCCCTGAAATCCCCGTTGGCGAAATGCTGCATGACCGCCACAAGTTGTTTAATGGGCCTGGTGATACTGCCGGCAGCAAGGAAAATGCCGCCCACCACCAGCACCATAATCACAGCGGCGATAACCGCAAGCAGCACCATCTGCCGATGGATGGGGGCAAGGGCTTCGTCCTTATCGATCTTTACCACCAAACCCCAGTCCATTGACGGCACATATCCCCAAGCACCAATAATCGGCACGCCGCGATAGTCGAGAGTGACCCCCGCCCCCTGCTGACCGCTGACGGCAAGCTGAATGGGCCGGCTGTTGGCTGCCGTTTTCTGCAACAATTTGCGACCAAGGGCGTCCGGGCGATGACGAAGGGGCGCCGCAGCAACGATATTATCGCCACTGACACGGCTGGCGACAAGTTCGCCGCTCTCCCCGAGGCCGAGATAATCGGCAAAGATATAGAACAACTGTTCCTCGTTGAGTTGGACGGCGATCACCCCCAGCAACTTGTTGTCGCCAAAGATCGGGGTGGCGATGAAGGCCGCAGGTTTTTTTGAGGGCGGATAAAACGAAAAGGAGGAAATCTGACTGTCGAGCAGGGAGGCCGCCTTGTCAAAAACATGGGCCAGGCCGCTGTCGCGATAAGGACCATGGTAGAGATTGGTGCCGAGATCATCTTCCTTGGTGACGGAATAGACAATATCACCGTCCGGGGCGATCAGAAAGATGTCGTGATAACCTGCCTGCTGCATGGTTTTACGCAAATAGACTTCAGCTTCGGCATCGATCGTCGAAACTGACGAATGCTCTGGCAGCTCTTGGTTGCGCTGTCCGCAGTAAAGCTGTTCTGCGGCTCTCGTAACCGACGGCACCGAGGCAAGAGCAAAAAGGCCTCGCCGTTGCTCGTCGACATAGAGTTCGATGCGCTCCGTCTTCTCATGCAGGAGATCGTTGAGATGGGCGGTGATCTCGACGATAAGGGCCTTGCGGGTATTATTCAGGATGATGATGGTCAGGGTAGCGAGAGGCAGCAGGGCAACGAGCAGAAACCACGCCCCCACCTTGACCCCGATCTTTCGGCGGAAAATATTCATCATCGCGCCCCCTCTACGACGGGCGCCCAATGGTTGTCCCATCGCTGGTAATAGCGGTCCACCAGTTCCTGCCAGTGACCACGCTCGTCGAAGGACGGAAATGGCTCGGGACGGACAGGTTGCTGTGAATCCCACACGATCTCGAACATGCCGTCGCCGGTGCTCCGCCCTATCCGGCTTGTCTTCCAAGCGTGATGACTCTGGTCGTCGATATAGATAATGCCGCCGGGCCCGTTCATACTTTGCCGGCTGAAAGCATGCCGAACCTTTATCGGCTCGATGCTTGCCGCCTCCGCCACCGACTGGGCCCAGAGCTGCACACCCTCATACGCCGACACCATCGGATCGTTGAGGCGACGCCCCACTCCATATCGCGCCCGAAACCGCTGCAAAAAAGACCGGTTTTCCACCCCCGGCAAGGATTCAAAATAACTCCAGGAAGCGTAATGGCCCGCCATGGCGCCTTTCGGCAACACCTCGGACATCGCCTGCAACTCGGTCTCGGTGATACTGAACGAAAGAACCGGGATATCGGCACTGCCGAGTCCGTGCCGCTGGAGGGCGGCAAAAAAGGCGATATTGCTGTCGCCGTTCAGGGTATTGAAAACCACCGCCGGGCGCAAAGCCGCAATCTCTTCGGCAATGGCGTCAAAATCCTTGCCTCCCAAGGGCTGGTAACGCTCCGCAACCACCGCCCCACCAAGGAGATCGGCAAGATCGCTGATCACATGATTGGCAATCCGGGGAAAGATATAGTCGGAACCGATCAAAAAAAACCGCCGGCCGAGATTGTCCATGGCCCACTTCACCGCCGGCTTGATCTGCTGATTCGGGACCGATCCCATGTAAACGATGGCGGAAGATTGCTCTACACCTTCGTATTGCAACGGATAGACCAGGAGATGGTTCCTCTTTTCGACCACTGCCCCGACCTCTTTGCGGCTGGCCGAGGTCCAGCAGCCGAAGATGACCGAGACCTTGTCGACATCGATCAACCGCTCCGCGGCCAACGCAAATTGATCCGGATCCGAACCGCCATCGGCGATTATCGGCTCCACGGGCCGGCCAAGAACGCCGCCGCGCCGGTTCAACTCCTCGATGGCAAAAAGGGTGGCGTCAATAACCGGCTGTTCGCTCATGGCCATGGTCCCGGTCCGGGAATGGAGGATGCCGACCCTGACCGGCACCGGCGACTGCTGCCGCCGGGCCACAAAAAAGGCGGCAACCAGCAACACCAGAATGCCAACGATGAAGACTGTTCGTTTCATACGTTTCCCAAACCCACCACACCACTAAGACTGAGAATGCCTACCACTACGCCCAGAAACTGCTAGGCAACACACTCAGAATAAAAGGAAGCCGCCGGGAAAGCAAGCGGATGTCACACCGGGAAGATATGAATAACGAAACCGACAGAGGGTGAAAGAGGAAATACGCGAAAGAGACAGCCTGCATGAAGAGATGCGACCGGCGACGCACGGCCGCCGATCGCAATAAGAAAACCTTAAAACCGCTTCTCGAAATAGGGCTTGAGAACGGCGGGGATCTTGACGGTGCCGTCTTCCTGCTGGCAGTTTTCAAGAATCGCGGCCAAGGTTCGGCCGACGGCGAGCCCGCTGCCGTTCAGGGTATGCACCAGGGCGCTCTTCTGCTGATCCTTCGGCCGGTAACGGATCCCGCCCCGCCTGGCCTGGAAATCGCCGAAATTGCTGCACGAGGATATCTCCCGATAGGTGTTCTGGGCCGGCATCCACACCTCGATATCGTAGGTCTTGCGAGCCGAAAAGCCCACGTCGCCGGTGCAGAGGATCACCACCCGGTAGGGCAGTTCAAGCAGTTGCAGCACCTCCTCGGCGTCGGCAAGCAATGACTCCAGCTCTGCGTCGGAATCCTCCGGCCGGGTAAACTTGACCAACTCCACCTTGTCGAACTGGTGCTGCCGGATCAGGCCCCGGGTGTCCTTGCCATAGGAGCCGGCCTCGGAGCGAAAACAGGGGGTGTAGGCACAGTACTTGACCGGCATTTCCTTCTCGGCCATGGTTTCGGCACGGTGCAGATTGGTCACCGGCACCTCGGCGGTGGGGATCAGCCACAAATCGCGCCCCTCGATTCGGAAAAGATCCTCGGCGAATTTCGGCAACTGGCCGGTTGCGGTCATGGTTTCGCTGTTGACCAAAAAGGGCGGCAGC
>JAOUHH010000117.1 GCA_029865195.1 Desulfobulbaceae bacterium | reverse complement strand
CCGGCTTGTCGAAGGCCACCGTCACCACCAGGTTGGCGGTCTTGCGGCCGACGCCGGGGAGCTTGGTGAGCGGCTCCACCGCATCGGGGATAACGCCGTCGAACAACTGTGCCAATGCCCCCGGCAGCTGGGCGAGATGCTTGGCCTTGGTGCGGAAGAAGCCCACCGGGTGGATCAGTTTTTCAAGCTCTGCCTCTGAAAGTTCTGCCAGGCTGGCGAGATCCGGGGCTCGTTTGAAGAGCCGGTCAGCGGCCTTGGCGGTGACCTCGTCCTTGGTGCGGGCCGAGAGGATGGTGGCGACCAGTACCTTGTACGGGTCGCGGGTCTGGACCGCGATCAGGTCGACCACCGGGGTCTGGTAGTTGGCGACTTCGCGCTCCAGGCGCGGCAGGATGGCTTCGATATCGATGGGCATGGCGATGCTCTTGTGGGGAAATCAGTGGAAGAACTGCAGGATATAGCGGCCGGCGACCAGGAGGATGATCGCCCCCAGGCCCGCCTTGATCAACCTTTCCGGCAGGTGTTTCTGGCACTTGGCGCCGAGGTACATCCCGGCCAGGCCGCCGAGGCCGAAGAGGGTCCCCAGCAGCCAGTCGGGCGGGGCGGTTTGGCCGTTGATCGGGATCAGGGTGTAGAAGAGGACCCCGGCCACCGAGGTGGCGAAGTTGGCAAACAGCACCGCGCCGGCCACGGTATGGATGGGGATGGCGAGAAAGCTGACGCAGATCGGGGCGAGGATCACGCCGCCGCTCACCCCGTAGATGCCGCCGATGATGCCGATCCCGAAGGAGAGGCCGACCAGCAGCGGCACGCTGAAGGAGATCTCTTCACCTTGGAATGAATAGGAGACTCGGCTGAGCGAAGCGCGCATGTCGGTGATGGTGAAGGCGGCTGGCGTTTTCTTCTGTCCGCCTGTCTTGTTGATGCCCTTCAGGAGGCGCAGGCCGATGCCCAGCAGCACCACGCCGACAAAAAACTTGAAGGATTTGGGGTCGGGCAGGTAGCGGATGCGGAGATAGTACCCCAACAGGATGCCGGGCAGGGCGCCGCCGATAAAGCAGTTGGCCAGGGGCCAGACCATCCGCTGTTCGCGGATAAAGCGCATCACGCCGCCGGGGGTGCCGATGACGTTGTAGAGGAAATTGGTGGAGCTCACCGCCGGCGAGACAAAGCCCAGGTAGCTCATCTGGAAAGGGAGGAGCAGGAAGGCCCCGGAGACCCCGGCCATGGAGGTGAAGAAGGAGATGCCGAAGGCGAGCAGCGGCGGCAGGAAAAACCAGGTCTGTGCCCCGGACACCGGGAAGGTGATCAAGAAAAGATCCATAGCTGCCTTGGTTTATGGTTGGTAACGGTCTTTCCTGTCGCGTCAATGCAGGCAAAAAAATAACCGGGCCACAAAACAATTTGATTTTCTTAGCATTGTGATAGTACAGTTTAACGCTGAAAAGTGAAACAGGTTCAGTCATCTATTTTTTTCGGGAAACAGCGTGCATATATTTTACTCCTTTCTCGTGCTCTTTGCCTTCTGGATGCTGCTGTCCGGGAAATTTGATGCTTTCCATCTGACCCTCGGCGTCTTTTCAAGCCTGCTGGTCGCATTCCTTTCCGCGGATCTCCTTTTCCATGACCGCAACAAGAGCGACTCCCGGCGCTGGCGGGAGCTCCGTCGGTTCATCGCCTATCTGCCCTGGCTGGGCAAGGAGATCGTCCTTTCCACCGTCCATGTCACCTATCTGGCCCTCCATCCCCGGATGCGGGAGCTGATCGAGCCGCAGGTCATGCACTTCAAGACCAGGATCAACAGCGAGATCGGCCAGGTGGTGTTTGCCAACTCCATCACCCTGACCCCCGGCACCATCACCATCCAGGAAGAGGGGGGCGAATTTCTCGTACACGCCTTGAATCGTAAGTTTGCCGACGAGCTGCCCGGCGAGATGGAAGAACGGCTGCTGCGGGTCTTCGGTGATGAGGAGCAGGCCAATGGATAATTTCTTTATCGCCGGCGGCGTCATCCTCCTCGTGCTGATGCTGCTCACCCTCTATCGGGCCATCATCGGCCCCACCGCCATTGACCGGCTGATGGCGGTGAACGTCATCGGCACCAAGACCACCGTGCTGCTGATCATCATCGGCATGCTCTTTAACTGGGTGGAGATGTTTGTTGATATCGCGCTTGCCTATGCGCTGTTGAACTTCATCGTCACCATCGCCACCTCTCGCTACTTCCAGCATCACAAGAATCTCTGTCCCATCGGCTTCGGCATCCGGCACCGCAAGGAGGGGGCCAGGAAATGATCGACATCATCGTCATGATCTTGTTCGGCATCGGGCTCTTTTCCTTTTTTTCCACCACCGTCGGCATCCTCCGTTTCCCGGACTTCTATTCCCGGATGCATGCCGCCGGCAAGGGGGATGTCTTCTCCTCGGTGGTGATGCTGCTCGGGCTGGTTATCTATCATTTTCATCATCCCTCCCTGGACGGTGTGCTGGTGGCGATCAAGATCCTGATGATCTCCCTGTTCATCTTCCTCGCCAGTCCCACCGCCACCCATGCGATCATCTCCGCCGGCTTTAACTCCGGTGTTGTCCCCTGGGCCAAGCCGAAGCCGGAGGAGGACAAACAATGATCTGGCAATTCGATCTGCTTATCCTCGCCCTCGGGGTGCTCTGTGCCCTGGCCTCGATCTCGCTCAAGGATCTGTTGAGCGCGGCCATTGTCTTTGGCGCCTACAGCTTTTTGATGTGCCTGCTCTGGACCGAGATGGGGGCCGTGGATGTAGCCTTCACCGAGGCGGCGGTGGGCGCCGGGGTCAGCACCGTCTTCTTCCTGGCCGCGGTCTATCACACCAATCGTGCCGTCAAGCCCAGGCGGCGCGGCCGACTGCTGCACAAGCTGGTCGGCCTTGTCACCGCGGCGTGCATCGGTCTGCTGCTCCTCAGCGCCACCGCCGATTTCCCCACCTGGGCCGACCCGAATTCACCGGCCAGCGTCTATCTGTCGCCGTTTTACATCACCGAAACCATTCCGCAGACCGCGGTACCCAATATTGTTACTGCGGTACTGGCCGATTTCCGGGGCTTTGATACCATGTTCGAAACCTCGGTGATCTTTGTCGCAGGCCTGGCGGTGCTTGCCATCCTCGGCAGCTATGGCCGCCGGCAGCGGGATTACGAGCCGAGCCCCACCGGCCAGGATGCCGCCCATCAGAGTTCCATCGTCCAGACTGCCTGCCGGGTCTTCGTCCCCTTCATGCAGCTCTTCGCCCTCTATGTCGTGGCCCACGGCCATCACAGCCCCGGTGGCGGTTTCCAGGGCGGGGTTATCCTGGGGGCAAGCTTTATCCTGGTGGCGATCAGCTACGATCTGCGGGTCATGCAGCGTCGCCTGCGCGAGCGGCTGGCCATGCTCTTTGCCGGCCTCGGGGTGTTGATCTACGCCGGCATCGGCGCCCTTTGCCTGGTGTTGGGGGCGAACTTTCTCGATTACTCGATCCTGCACACCATCCTGCCCGCCACCTCGCCGATCATGGCCCGGTCCCACGGCATGCTGGGGGTCGAGATCGGGGTTGCCTTCACGGTCATGGCGATCATGGTGATCATCTACGTCAACGTCGCCTCTCACGGCAAGAGTGACAGGGGGTTGTAACGGTATGGAAATGCTGCTGGCCAAGTACAACTACTGGATCTACGTGACGCTGATGATGATCGGCATCTACGCGATGATCGCCAAATGCAATCTGATGAAGAAGATCATCGGCATGTCGATCTTCCAGACCGCGATCATCGTCTTCTATGTTTCCATCGGCGCCAAGAAGGGCGCCACCATCCCCATCATCGCGCACGGCCACGGGGTGGCCCACGAGGCGGTGCGGGTGGCAGATTACGTCAACCCGCTTCCCCATGTCCTGATGCTGACCGCCATCGTCGTCGGTGTCGGTACCCTGGGGGTGGCCCTGGCCATTGCCATGAGTATCCACGAAAAATACGGCTCCCTTGAGGAAGACGAGATATTGGAGCGGCAAGAATGATCAGTCCAGAACAGTACCCGGTTCTTATTGTCGTTACGCCGCTGCTCTCCGCCTTTCTGATCAACATCCTCGGAAACATGGACAAGCGGTTCTGCTACCCGGCCACCCTGCTCGCGCTGGCCGGCTCGCTGGCGGCGGCTGTCGGCACCCTCTGCCGGGTGGCGAACGAGGGTGTCATCCACTATCGGGTCGGGGGCTGGCCGCCACCCTTCGGCATCGAGTACGTGGTGGATCACCTGAACGCGCTGGTGCTGGTGGTGGTGGCCGGGGTCGCCCTGGTCGCCGCCGTCGCCTCCAAGCGGAGCGTCGAGGAGGAGTTTCCCCACAAGATCACTCAGTTTTACACCCTCTTCGTGCTGCTCACCACCGGTCTGCTCGGCATGACCATCACCGGCGACGCCTTCAACCTCTATGTCTTGATGGAGATCGCGGCGCTGACCAACTACGCCCTCATCGCCATGGGCGGCAACCGCGCCCTGATGGCGAGCTTCAACTACGTGGTGGTCGGCACCATCGGCGCCTGTTTCTATCTGCTCGGGGTCGGCCATCTCTATATCATGACCGGTTCGCTGAACATGGCCGATATCATGACCATCCTCCCCAGCCTGTATGGCACCAACGCCATTCTGGTGGCGGCGATTCTGATGCTGCTGGGGGCGTGGATCAAGATGGCCTTCTTTCCCCTGCACGGCTGGCTGCCCAACGCCTACACCTACGCGCCGTCGGCCACCAGTTCGCTGGTGGCGCCGCTGATGACCAAGGTTTCGGTCTATATCATGATCCGGGTGATGTTCTCGGTGCTGGGTGCGACCTACGTCTTCACGGTATTGCCGGTCAAGGAGCTGATCGTCTGGCTCGCCACCGCGGCCATTGTCGGCGGCTCGCTCTTTGCGCTTTCGCAGAAGGATTTCAAGCGCATGCTCACCTTCCTGATCGTCGCCGAGGTTGGCTACATGGTGGGCGGGGCGTGGCTTGCGACCGAGCGCGGGATTACCGGCGCCATCCTCCATATCGTCAACGACGCGGTGATGACCCTCTGCCTGTTCCTCTTCTCAGCCATTGTCGTCTACAAGACCAAGGGGCATCAGCTCTCCAACCTGGAGGGGATGTTCAAGAAGATGCCGCTGACCATGACCGCCTTTGCGGTGGGCGCCCTGTCCATGATCGGGGTGCCGCCGACGGCCGGTTTCTTCAGCAAGTGGTATCTGATCCTGGGCGGCATCGACGCCGGCCAGTGGCAGTTCGTGGTGGCCCTGCTCTTCTCGAGTTTGGTCAACGCGGTGCTCTTCTTCAGGATTTTCGAGATCGCCTATTACGAGCCGCACAGCGATCATCACGGGCACAGCGCGCCGGTGGCCATCGACGAGGCGCCGATGTCGATGCTGCTGCCGCTGGCGGTGGTGGCGGTGGCCATCATCATGCTGGGTCTCTACAGCGGTGAGATCGTCACCACCTTTATTCAACATGCCGTTCCGGCAGGGATATAGCCAAACGTTATGGAAACCGTTGTCTCGATAAAACCGCTGCTCGCCTCCCTGGTCTCGCTGGTTGCCGTCATCCCCATCGTCCTTTCCGGCAAGCGGCCCAATCTCCGCGAGGGGTGGACCTTTCTCGCCGGCCTGATCAAGCTGGGGCTGGTGGTGTCGATGCTGCCGGTGGTGCTTGCCGGCGGCACGGTCCAGTACACCCTCTGGGAGGTGCTGCCGGGGCTGGCCATCGCCTTCAAGGCCGACGCCATGGGGATGCTCTTCGCCCTCATCGCCGCCACCCTGTGGCTGGTCACCTCGGCCTATTCCATCGGCTACATGCGGGGCTTGCACGAGCACAGCCAGACCCGCTATTTCTCCTTCTTCGCGGTGGCTCTTTCCGCCACCATCGGCGTCGCCTTCGCCGCCAACCTCTTCACCCTCTACCTCTTCTACGAGATGCTGTCGCTGGCCACCTACCCGCTGGTCACCCATCACCAAGACGGGGAGGCGCGGGCGTCCGGCCGCAAGTACCTGACCTTCATCCTCGGCACCTCCATCGGCCTGGTGCTGCCGGCGATGCTGATCGTCTACAGCCTCACCGGCACCCTGGATTTTACCGCCGCCGGCATCCTTTCCGGCACCACCACCAAGACGGTGATCGTGGTTCTGCTGCTGATGTTCGTCTTCGGCTTCGCCAAGGCGGGGATCATGCCCATGCACGGCTGGCTGCCGGCGGCGATGGTTGCGCCGACGCCGGTGAGCGCCCTGCTGCACGCGGTGGCGGTGGTCAAGGTCGGGGTTTTCTCCATCTTCCGAATCCTGACCGGGATCTTCGGGGTCGATCTGCTCCGTACCCTTGGCCTGGGTGAGACGCTCTGCGTGATCGCCTCCATCACCATCCTCGCCGCCTCGCTGATCGCGCTCTCCCAGGATGGCTTGAAACGGCGGCTCGCCTTCTCCACCATCGGCCAGCTCTCCTACATCGTCCTCGGCGCCGCGCTGCTCTCCCCCAAGGGGATGGTCGGCGGGCTTTTGCACATCGCCATGCACGCCTTCGGCAAGATCACCCTCTTCTTCTGCGCCGGCGCGATCTTCGTCGCCACCGGCAAGAAGAACATCAGCGAGATGGTCGGCATCGGCAAACGGATGCCGGTGACCATGATCGCCTTCCTGATCGGCTCGATGAGCGTGATCGGCATTCCGCCCACCGGCGGCTTTATCAGCAAGTGGCATCTGCTGCTCGGCACCCTGGAGGCCGATCAGCTGCCGATGCTGGTGGTGTTGCTGTCGAGCTCGCTGTTGAACGCGGCCTATTTCCTGCCGGTTTTCTACCGGGCCTTTTTCTGCACCGCCGAGGAGTCGCTCTTCCCGGCCAAGATCGAGGAGGCGCCGGCCTGGTGCGTGGCCCCGTTGGTGCTGACCGCGCTGATTTCGGTGGGGTTGTTCTTCAATCCCCAGCCCTTTTTGCGGCTTGCCGAAATGGCGGTGCAATTTTGTGTGGGAGGCTAGAGCCTGATGCATGACGACAAAAAGATACTCGCCCACGAGCCGGTGGAGGGCTATCGGCCCGCCTTCTATGTCATCTTTGCGATAAGCGTCGCCTATCTGGCGCTTATCCTCTTGCGGGGGGCCTGATATGAAGAGGCTTGAAGCGATCAAGGCCGCCCTTGAGAACGACGGGTTGAAGAACAAGCAGCATGTGTTCGACAAACCGGAAAACGTGCAGCGGCTGCTGCGGATATTCTTCGGCTGCCTGGTGCTGTTGCTGGTCGCGGATTTTTTTGTCCACAAGCATGCCTTCTTCGCCTGGGAGGAATGGCCGGAGTTCTATGCGGTGTACGGCTTCGTGGCCTGCGTGGTGCTGGTGTTGATCTCGAAATACGTGTTGCGGCCGCTGGTGATGCGTGATGAGGACTATTACAATGATTAATGCCTTGCCTCCCGCCTTTATCTTTATCCTCGGCGGCCTGCTGATCCCGTTGTTCAAGGGGCGGTTGCAGGCAGCCTTCATGCTGCTGCTGCCGGTGGTGGGATTCTGGAACCTGCTGCAGCTGCCCATGGGCGAGAGCAGCGTCTTGTATTTCCTCGATTTCCAGGTCACCCTTTGCCGGGTAGACCGCCTGAGCCTGCTCTTCGGCTACATCTATCACCTGATCAGCCTGATCACCGTCATCTATATCCTCCACGTGCGGCGCAACATCGAGTACGTGGCAGGCTTCGTCTATGCCGGTGCCGCGCTGGGCGCGGTGTTTGCCGGCGACCTCTTCACCTTCTTCTGTTTCTGGGAGATGCTCACCGTCGGCTCGGTGATGCTGATCTGGGCGCGGGGCACGAAAAGCGCCCAGGCCGCCGGGATCCGCTATTTCCTGGTGCATGCCGTGGGGGGGCTGATCCTGCTCGCCGGGATCGTCATGCGGGTGCATGCCACCGGCTCGCTGGCCTTTGATCTCATCGGCCTCGACGGCTCTCTGGCCAACCTCTGCATCTTCCTGGGCATCGGCATCAACTGCGCCTGGCCCATGCTCCATTCCTGGCTGGTGGACGCCTACCCGGAAGCGACCATCGGCGGGGTGGTGTTTCTCAGCGCCTTCACCACCAAGACCGCGGTGTATGCCCTGGCCCGCGCCTTTCCCGGCACCGAGTGTCTGATCTGGATCGGGGTGGCGATGGCCGCCTTCCCGATCTTCTACGCGGTGATCGAAAACGATCTGCGCAAGGTTCTCGCCTACAGCCTCATCAACCAGGTGGGGTTTATGGTGGTGGGGATCGGCATCGGCACCGAGCTTGCCATCAA
>JAOUHH010000116.1 GCA_029865195.1 Desulfobulbaceae bacterium | reverse complement strand
GCGGCCATGGATGCGCCGGAAACGGTCCCAGATCGGCTCGTTGGCCCGGAGCGAGGTGGTGAAGAAGACCAGGCATTTCTCGAGATTGAGCATGTGGATCAGCATCTCGTTCTTCAACGAGAGCTGGATGGCGCGTTCGGCGGCATCCGCCTCTTCGCGGATCAGGCGGAGCATGGCAAGGTATTGGCGGGCGACCTGCATGAACAGCGCGCAGAGAAAGGCGACCCGTTCACTTGGATGGGGCAGCCGGATCCGCCCGCCCAACAGATCCTCCCACACCATCGACACCTCGGAACAGACGGTGACGATGTGGGTGGGGGTGAGGATGATGGCCAGCGCCACGGTGACATAAGGGGTGTCAGGCCCGCCCTGCTGGTGGGCGACGCGGACGACCATCAGTCGGCAGTCGCCGTCCGTTTCGATGCGGGGCCGCTCGTCGCGGTCGGTGGCGGCGGCAAGGAAATCCAGGGGGATATCGAGGCTGCCGCCGAGCATGGTCATCTCCGCGTGGGTGGGGGCCACAATCCTGACGATCTGACAATCCTCGAGCACCTTGGCGGCATGCAGTTTGCCGTGTTCATACTTCAAGTAGGTAATCATCGAACCACCTCGCCTCACCGGTGTCGCAGCAGCACCGGATACAATCACCAAGGCCGCCGCAGCGCAAGCGTACGACTACGGCAACGCCCCTCCCGTGACTGCCTTTTACCTCGCTGTATCCGTTTTCGCAACGGCGATGATGGGGGGGAGAAAATATCCATCAAGATGGTGGCGTTTTTTACCAACCGGCAAAACTTCGCAGCCACTTGCCGCCTTCCATGTTGTAGAATAAACCCCTGACAGCCACCTGACTTACAATCCGGCCCCAGCCGCCACTCCACAACCCACGAGAACGCCCATGAGCCAGCCCGCCAACCCACCCCTCTTCGACCCCTGCGACCGAGGCCGCACCGCCTCCCCCGACGGCCTCGACGCCATCTTCCGCCCCGGCTCGGTGGCGGTGATCGGCGCCTCCAACCGGCCCGGCAGCGTGGGCCGCTCGGTGTTCAAGAACATCATCGACGGCGATTTTGCCGGCACCATCTACCCGGTGAATCCCAAGGTCCGGTCGGTGTGCGGGGTGCGGGCCTACGGCTCCATCGGCGAGATCCCGGACCCGGTGGACATGGCGATCCTCATCGTCCCGGCCGCCAGCACCCCGGCGGTGGCGCGGGAGGCGGCGGCCAAGGGGGTGAAGGGGATCATCGTCATCTCGGCGGGGTTCCGCGAGGTGGGCCACGACGGCGCGCGCATCGAACGGGAATTGATCGAGGTCTGCGAGGCCAACAATATCCGGCTGGTCGGCCCCAACTGCCTGGGCATCATCAACACCGACCCGACGGTGCGACTGAACGCAAGCTTTGCCCGCCGCACCGCAAGCCCTGGCAACATCGCCTTTGTCAGCCAGTCCGGGGCGCTCTGCACCGCTGTTCTCGACTTTGCCGCCAAGAACAACATGGGCTTTTCCAAGTTCATCTCGGTGGGCAACAAGGCGGATATCGGCGAGCTGGCCCTGATCCGCTACCTGCACGCCGACCCGCAGACCAAGGTGATCATGATGTATGTGGAGGAGTTGCGCCACGGCTTCGAGTTCATCGAGACGGTGCGCGAGATCACCGGCGGCGAGAATCCCACCCCCATCCTGGTGATCAAGTCCGGACAGACCGCCGAGGGCGCGCAGGCGGCAAGCTCCCACACCGGGTCGCTGGCCGGCTCGGAGATGGTCTACACCGCCCTCTTTCAGCAGGCCGGGGTCTTCCGGGTGCAGACCATCGAGGAGCTGTTCGACTATGCCTTGGCCTTCGGCAATCAGCCGCTGCCCAAGGGCAACCGGATGGCGATCATCACCAACGCCGGCGGCCCAGGCATCATCGCCACCGACGTCACCATCCATTCAGGCCTTTCTTTAGCGAAATTCAGCGACCAGACCACCGAGACCCTGCGCCGCCACCTGCCCAGCGCCGCCAACGTCCACAACCCGGTGGACGTCATCGGCGACGCCCGCTCGGACCGCTACCAGGCGGCGCTGGCCGCCGTGCTCAACGACGACAACGTCGACGGGGTGATCTTCATCCTCACCCCCCAGTCGATGACCGAGATCGAGGCCACCGCCGAGGTGATTCCACCGCTGGCCCGCGCCAGCGGCAAGCCGGTGGTGGCATCCTTCATGGGGTTGCTGGATGTTTCCAAGGGCGCGGAGATCCTGCAGCGAAACGGCATCCCCCACTACCATTTCCCCGAAACCGCGGCCCGGGCCATCTCCGCCCTCTACCAGCACAGCCAATGGATCGCCCGCGCCCATCACCGGGAATTTGCCCTCAAGGTGGACAGAGATCGGGCCCGGCAGGTCATCGAGGCCGCCCTGGCGGCAGGGAAGAAATACCTTGGCGAGGTGGAGGGCAACGAGATCCTCGCCGCCTACGGCTTCCCGGTCCTGCCGGGCCGGCTGGTCACCAGCCCGGAGGAGGCGGCGGCAGCGGTGGGCGCATTCGGCCCCTGCGCCTTCAAGATCGTCTCGCCGCAGATCATCCACAAGTCGGACGTGGGCGGGGTGCAGGTGGGGATCAAAAATCCGGAGGAAGCGGCTGCGGCCTACGGCGCGATGGTGGCAACGGTGCGCTCGCACCGGCCGGAAGCCGATATCACCGGCATCTATGCCCAGCAGATGGCACAACCCGGGGTGGAGGTGATTTTGGGGATCAAGCGCTACCGGCTCTTCGGGCCGCTGCTGATGTTCGGCCTGGGCGGTATCTTTGTCGAGATCTTCAAGGACGTAAGCTTCCGGCTGGCGCCCATTCGCTACAACGGCGCCCAATTCATGGTGCACTCCATCAAGGCCTTCCCCATGCTCAACGGCGCCCGCGGCGCCAAGCCCTGCGACATCGAGGAACTGGAGCACTGCCTGCTCAGGCTCTCGGCCCTGGCCACCGACAACCCGGAGATCGCGGAACTGGACATCAACCCGCTGATGGTGCACCCCCGGGGCCAGGGATGCTCGGTGGCCGACTGCCGCATCCTGCTGGACCCGGCGAGCAGTTGCCCGGAGAAGCGATAACAGGCCGACCGGGAATCCGAAATTACCCCACCGACAATTCCGCGCAGCCCTTCTTGTAGGCAGCGTCCAGCAGACCGGCGTCCTGCCGGCTCTTGAGCGCCCTCTTGCCCCGCCGGCAGATGGCGCGGGCCTGCTCCTGATCGCCGAGATCGGCCAGCGCAATGGCGAGCATCTCCAGATAGACGCGAACCTCGTGCGGGTGCTCCTCGGCGATCTTTTCCAGCTCGGCCATGGCCTCTGCAAACCGGCCCCGCGCCCGCTTGTCGGCGGCAAACCGGTAATAGGGTGAATTGCTGCCGCCGAGGCCGCCGCTGTCCAGAACATCGCCGGTCAGCTCCGCCACCAACCGGACCAGGGCCGGGGTAAAGATCAGGGCGGCCAACACAAAACAAAGCATGGCCGCAAGCAGCCTGGAAACCCCGGCAACGCCGGTCTCGGCGGTGACAATCAGATAGCGGCCATACCACACCGCAAGCCCGGCAAGCCCCAGCCGGACCAGCAACCTGGTCAGGGTTTTCCGTAATTCGATCATCGCTTTCCTCCCGTCGTCATCCCCACAACAACTTCACCGCAAACACCAGCATCATCACGGTGACGAAGCGGCGGATGAAAACATTGCCGCCCTTGACGCTGGCACTGGCGCCCAACCGGGCGCCGACAACGTTGCCAACCCCCAGAATGATCCCGAGGCCGTAATCGATCTTGCCGTTGACCATAAAAACCACCAGGGCAAAGAGGGTGAACACCATCACCACGAAGACCTTGATCGCATTGCCCCGCACCAGATCGTGGCCGGTGAGGGCCATCCCGGCCAAGAGCAGAAACCCCACCCCGGCCTGAATGAAGCCGCCGTACAGGCCGATCACGAAGAATGCGGCGGTGATCGCCGCCCAACGGCTGGGTGAGTAGTCGGCTTCGGTGAGCACCACCCCCTTTGGCTTATAGAGGGAGACCAATGTCATCGCCACCATGAAGAGGGCGAGCCAGCGCTTGAAGGCCGCATCCCCCATCCCCACCGCCCAGTGCGCGCCCAAGAGCGCGCCGGCCACCGCCGGCACCGAGACGATGAGGGCAAACCGCCAGGGAAAGACCCCGTGGGAGTGGAACTTGCCGACCCCGGCCAGGCTTTGCAGAAAGATGCCGAGCCGATTGGTGCCGTTGGCCACCGCCGACGGCAACCCCATGAAGATCAGCAGCGGCAGGGTGAGAAAGGAGCCGCCGCCGGCCACGGTGTTGATGAACCCGGACAGGATGCCGACCACGAACAGCGCGGCGAGCCGCAGGGGATAGGTGTCATACATTGGTCAGGCGCCCGTAAGGAAAAAAACTTCCGCCGCGCAACCGCCGGCGGAAAGGGGGGTATGGCGATGGCTGACCATCAGTATACGCAAATCGGGCGAAAAAAGGAAAGAGCGCGCCGCTCTTTTCAGCCGCATCCCGATGTCGTCAACACCGGGATGCCGCACAAGGAACAAAAATGGAGTAAATGCCCTGCCGGGTTTGGGGAGACGAGAGGCCGCTTACCGTTTGCAGAGGATGACACCGACCCCGGCCATGGAGCCAAAGGCAACCAACACCCCCAGGAAACCGGAGACCGCCGTCGCCGCCCTTTCGTTGACGACAAAAGGCATCCGATACTCGGCAACCGGCGCCGCGAAGAACGCGTCCGCCCCCTTCTCGATAAAGCCGTGATCGATGGCGACCCGCTCCAGACCATCGGGCGAGCGGGAGGAAAACGGAGAACCGGCAATCCCCACCACCAGGGCCAGCAGAAGAAAGACCCACCACAACTGCCGTTGCCCCCCCCCTGCCGCCTGCGCATCGCCAAGCAGATCGGGCTGCATCTGCAGCACAACGGCAATCAGAAGCAGGCTCAGGATGCCCTCGGCAACGCCGATCTTGACATGCACCGCCAACATCGAGCCCAACAGGTCCGGCACCGGGGAGAGCCCGGAAATCCCCAACTGCAGCGCGCAGGAGGTCGCCGCCAGCACCACCGCAAACCATCCCGCCGCAAAGGCGCCGATCAGGAGGCCGTAACGACCGGCCACCAGCTTTTTCAAAAGCACATAGATCAGGTACCCGCCAAAGGTGCCGACGATCCCCATGTTAAAGATGTTGGCGCCCAGGGCCAACAGCCCGCCATCCTGAAAAACCGCCATCTGCACGACCAGCAGAACCGCCATCAGGATGCTGGCGAGAAAGGGGCCGAAGAGAATGGCCGCGAAGGCGCCGCCGACAAAATGGCCGGAGGTGCCGTGCGTGATCGCGAAATTCACCATCTGGGCGGCAAAGATGAGGGCGGCCACCGCGCCGAGCGCGACCACCCTTTCACTCTCCACCCTGGGGAATGTTTTTGTATGACTGTAGCCTAGAACAACAGCGGCGGCAGCACCCGTTACCGCCGCCATCCCGCCGGGCAGAAAACCATCCGGTATATGCATCCATCCTCCTTGCCATTGGCGAGCGCCATGCTTGACACACAGACAAATATTTTAACAAACCGGGCAGGCAAAACCAAAAAAAATTCCTTTTCGCGACAATATGTCCCAAGGCAGCAACGATCACGCGCGGTTTGACAAAATGGCAACGGGACGGTAGTCTCATGCCCCGGCATCAGCCGAATCACCCAAGAAAAGTGAGGAAACAACCCATGGAATTCGAATCGTTTGAACAGGCACTCTCCGTCTGCCTGGAGGCGGAAGACGGCAGCGAACTGCAGGAAGCGGCCATGTTTTACTGCATCGACAACGCGCCGCCGGCCCTCAAGGAACAGATCAAGGAGCAGTTTCTCGCCGCCAAAAAGGCGAAATCGTCCTGCGGCTGCGGTTGCGGCCATGACCATCACTAGGACACCTGCCCTCGGCGGCGAAAAGGTAAACATCGCCACCGGCAAATTCAAAAAAAGCACCATTTTTGTAAAACAATACTCTTTCCTGTTTGACAAAAAGCCAAACGTCCCGATAACTTATATATAGACAGGAGATGTGCGGCAATAACTCTTCAGGGAAGGAGAGCAAGGATGGTATTTGCATCGTTTGAACAGGCGCTTGCCGTCTGCATCAACGCCGAAGACGGCAGTCCCGAACAGGAAGAGGCCATGTGCTACTGCATCGAACACGCGCCCGCCGAGCTCCGGGAGGAGATCAAGCGTCAGTTTCTGGCCGCCAAGGAGGCACGTGCCCTGGGTAGTTGCAACCACGATCATCACAACTGCAGTTGCGGCTGCGATTGAATCAGGCGCCGCGTCTCACGAACGGCCAGGCAGGATCGGTTTCAGGTAGGTGGGGCCGCCAAGCTGCTTCATCTGCTTGCGAATCTGTTGCGCCCGCCCCGCCACGTAGCCGGACGGCTTGCCGGCCCGCATCTTCTTGGGGTTGGGCAGCACCGCCGCGAGCAGGGACGCCTCCCGTGCGGTGAGTTTGGCCGGCGGCTTATGGAAAAAGGCGTCGCTTGCCGCCTTGACCCCGAAGATGCCCGGACCGAATTCGGCCACATTCAGGTACACCTCAAGAATACGCTGCTTGGGCCACAGCCCTTCGAGAAGAAGGGTGAAATAGGCCTCCATCCCCTTACGCACCAGACTCCGCCCCGGCCAGAGGAAGAGGTTCTTGGCAACCTGCTGCGAGATGGTGCTGCCGCCGCGAATCTTCTTCCGATGCTGATTCTCTTCCCAGGCCCGCCGCATCGCCTCAAAATCGAAGCCGAAATGATCGGGGAAACGCTGGTCCTCGGAGGCGACCACGGCGATGGCCACCCTGGGTGACATCTCCTCCATGCTCACCCACCGGTAACGGAGATTAAACACCTTCCCGTCCAACATCGCCGCGCCCCACTGGTACAGCATCATGGCGCTGACCGGCGGCGGCATCCAGCGCAGGACGACCACCGCAGCCACCGATACAAACAGCAGGACAGCCACCGTCTTGGCGAGCCAAGAAAACATCTTTTTCACAAAGATTCCGACCACATCAGTCACCTTTTGAGAACCGTCCAGCCATGCCGCGGCATACGCCGCTTCAAGGGCAAACATCCGCCACCGCCCCGGCGGTATCGGCGACTCATTTACCTCTTTTTCCGTTTTTTTGCAATCGCCATCATGTGCCAACCGGATAACCGCGCCGCCGGTCAGCTACGCGTTTCGAGATCCTTGTAAAACCGTTTGGGAATCCGGTGCGCATTGAACGAGGCCTGTTTGAGCGCGGGGCAGTTGAGCAGCCGCCAGAGCTCCGAAACCCGGTCCTGGCCGGTGACCCGGTGGCGGAGACTCAAAAAAGGGAACCGGGCCGTGCGCGTCCAGGCGGCCCGGATATAGATCAGCTCGATGCAGTTGATCAGGACGATGATGCCGATGATGGTGCTGAAGCCGATGTAGCTGTGGAAGGCATCGGCTTCGAAATAGGGCGAATGCGGATGGATGTAGCCGTAGGAATACCAGTGAAAGACCAGGCAGTCGGCAAGGATGGTGAGGAAAAGAATCTTCAACAAGCCCCTGGCCTGCCGAAAGACGCGCTCCTTTGACTCCAGTTCGGCGCACAGCCGTTTCGCCTCCGCCTCGTCGTCCATCACCGCCTCGTAACCGATGAAGCGGATCCACAACTGATACGCCTGCTCCCGCTCCTTGAAATACCCGCCGAAGAAGAAACTGAAGATACTGGTCAACGCCGCGGAAGAGATCAAAAACGGCTCCGGACTGTACATAGCCACCTCGTTGCTCTGGTTTCTGGAATAGATGTTTTGGCTCGGTCGGGCCATGCGCCCGTCGTTCATTCTCTGTTGCGACACGTTACCATACTCATCCCCGCGACAAAACCTCCGGCCCACCCTTTTGCCGACAAAACCGTCTTCGCACCTTCACTTTTGTAACCTTTGCCACAAAACCATCACCCCACCCCCACCCCGCATCCCTGCCGGCGCCCCAGCCCCCGCCAACGCAACATATTGAAACAATAAGAAAAAACATAAAACAAATCCCATGGCACACCCCTTGCTCTTGGCAGAAGACAAACAATCAGCGCCGATACCGGCCAAGGGGAAACAGACATGGAAGCCGCCATCTACGAAGAACGCCGGGAACAAATCCACCGCACCGGAGACAAACCCTTTGCCCTTTCCTGCGACAAGGAAAGCCTGGCCGGGGCGGTGAGCCAGCGGGCCTGCGTTTTCTGCGGCTCGCGGGTGGTTTTATACCCCATCGCCGACG
>JAOUHH010000115.1 GCA_029865195.1 Desulfobulbaceae bacterium | reverse complement strand
AGAAAGATCGATTTTCCAGTGTGTTACGCAAATCATCGCCACTGCCGAAATTGTAAAATTTGCGACAATCCGGGCACTGCGGCGACGAAAAGGTAAGGCTTGAAGGGTCAGGCAGCGGAGGGAGGATTCTGACGGAGGGCCTCGTAGAGAACGATCCCGGCCGAGACGCCGAGGTTGAGGCTTCTGATGTTGGGGTTGGACATGGGGATGGTGCGGCAGCGGTCACGGTAGAGGTTGATGATCTCCTCCGGCAACCCCTTTGTTTCCTTGCCGAAAACGAAAAAATCACCGGGCCGGTAGGATATCTCGGTGTAGGCGAGATCGACCTTGGTGGTGAAAAAGTGGAGCCGCCCTTCATCCTGTGCCTCCAGGAATTCGTCAAAGCTCTCCCAGTATACGATCTCGACGAACTTCCAGTAATCGAGGCCGGCACGTTTCAGATACCTGTCATCGGTGGAAAAGCCCAAGGGGCGCACGAGGTGGAGAATCGAATCGGTGGCTCCGCACAACCGGGCGATGGTGCCAGTGTTGGGCGGAATCTCCGGCTCCACGAGCACGATATTGAAGGGGGGGGATGGCATTGCAACGGAATGGGATTACATCAGGGCGATGCGCTGATCCGGTTGCAGCAACATTTGTCGCACCAGCAGGACACGCTTGGCGGGTGCCTGGTCAATAAGTTCGGCATAGAGTTCGGTCTGCTCCTTGAAGCGTGGCATCGCCTTTTTGCTGATGCGCGACTTGGGAACGAACTGCAGGGCGAACGGATTTACGAAGACGTTTTTCTGGGACAGCCGGTAGTCAAGATGCGGGCCGGTGGACATGCCGGTTGAGCCGACATAGCCGATGATCTCTTTTTGCTTCACCGTCTGTCCTTGCTTGAGGCCGGATTTGAATCGCGACAGATGACCGTAGTAGGTGCGATAGCCGTTACGGTGACGAAGCACGATCTGTTTGCCGAAGCCGCCCTTGGCGCCGACGAATGAGACCTTGCCGTCGGCGGCGGCCATGATCGGGGTGCCCACCGGCGCGGCCAGGTCAACCCCGAGGTGGGGCCGAACCACACCGAGGACCGGATGCTTGCGACGCTTGGTGAAATTGGAGGAAACCCGGCCTACCGGCACGGGTGAACGGATAAAGGCGGAGCCCAGATTCTTGCCGGTGCGATCATAGAAGGAGCCGCCGGCCCCGTTTTTGTCACCGTAACGGACGCCTTCGAGTATCTCGCCGTCGGCTTGCTCATAACGGGCAATCAGGATACGACCATAACCGATGAATTTTCCACCCTTGTAGTATTTTTCATAGAGCAGGCTGAAACGATCACCCTGGCGGGTTTCGGTGTTGAAGTCGATCCGGGAGGAAAAGATATCGGCAAAGGCATAGATCAGGCTCGAATCAACATTAAATTTATAGAAGGAGGCAAAGAGTGAACTGTCGATAACCCCGGCAATACGTTCGGTGCGGCATTCAAGTGGCACGGCAATCTTTTTGGCCGTGAACCCTTTGTCGGTGCGTTTCAAGGAATAGACATCAAGTGGACCGGATTCATAGTTGCAGTGCAGCAGTTTGTTGTTTTCATCAAGAACGACCGTGAACTTGTCGCCGGGCCGAAGCCGCCTGTAATCGAGGCATTTTTTCAAGTTGACGAGGATCTGCCGCGTGACCTTTTCCGGGAGTGCCAGGCGTTCAAGCGAGGAGGTAAGGCTGTCCCCTGCACGGAGCTCACCGTGAAATTCCTTGTGGAGATGGATGATGGTATCGTTTGGGACCGAGGCATTGGCGGTGGCCGCCGATGATATGTTCTTGGTGGTGCGGCTGGGAGGGGTTGGGGTAATGATCGTCAGGATGATGCAAAAAAAGATTACGGTAAAAAGAAAATGCAGGGAGTGAGAAACTTTCATTGTACTTTGCACATACCCGATTGAAGTTAAGGTAAGCCAACGTTTGGAACCATTAAATTTTAATGAAATTTTTCTAGCAAAATCTGTTATTTAATGCAAGATACTTTTTCGAAAAAATTAAGTACGGATTTAGGCGGCAATTGCTGCATATGGCGGTAACTGTTTGTTATTAAATGCATAATTACTTGAAGAATGGAATAAAATCGTCCGCAATGACGGTTGCAGCCGGCAAAAAAAATAACGTGCGTATCTAGATTTCTTGGGTAAAATAGCACGTTTGACGGGAAAAATTCTTACAATTCGCGAGACCCTGTGATCCGGCTCCCGAGCATGACGGCGACCGGACATTTTTATTGAAGGGGTGCACAACACAACAGAACGAGGAGCATGCAAAATCAATGGCACTGATTGTACAGAAATTCGGGGGGACCTCCGTTGCCAACCCCGACAAGATCAAGGCGGTAGCCAAACGGGTGCTCGCCTGCAAGAAGAAGGGCAACGATATGGTGGTGGTGCTCTCTGCCATGGCCGGTGAAACCAATCGATTTGTCGATCTGGCCAACCAGATGCAGGCGATCCCTGACCCCCGAGAGATGGATGTCCTGCTCTCGAGCGGCGAGCAGGTGACCATTGCCCTGTTTGCGATGGCGGTCAAGGAGATGGGCGACGACGCCGTCTCGCTGCTGGGCGATCAGGTTAAAATCGTCACCGACCGGATGCACACCAAGGCCCGGATCAAAGATATCGATTCCGCCTTGATCCACAAATATCTCAAGGAAGGCAAGATTGTCGTGGTGGCGGGCTTTCAGGGGGTTACCCCGGACGGAGACATCACCACCCTGGGCCGTGGCGGATCGGATACCACCGCCGTCGCCCTCGCCGCTGCGCTGAAGGCCGATCAGTGCGACATCTTTACCGATGTCGACGGGGTTTACACCACCGATCCCAACATCTGCGCCGCGGCCCGCAAGATCGACCGCATCACCTATGATGAAATGTTAGAACTGGCCAGCCTGGGCGCCAAGGTGCTCGATATCCGCTCGGTTGGAATCGCCAAACGTTATAAAGTACCGCTCCATGTCCGTTCCACCTTTACCGAGAATGAGGGAACATGGGTTGTCGAGGAGGACAAAAAGATGGAATCCATGCAGATTTCTGGTGTGACCTACAATAAGAACGAAGCGCGTATCACCATTGCCAAGGTGCCGGATCAACCGGGCACCGCCAGCAAAATCTTCAAACCGATCTCCGACGCCGGCATCGTGGTCGATATGATTATCCAGAACACCCGCGGCACCGAGATGACCGACATGACCTTCACCGTGCCGCGAACCGACTACAAGCGCGCGATGGCCCTGGTGGAAAAGATCGCCGCCGACATCGGCGCCGAAGGCGTCTCGGGCGCCACGGACATCGTCAAGGTATCGGTGGTCGGGGTCGGCATGCGCAATCATTCCGGCATCGCCACCACCATGTTTGACACCCTCTCCAGCGAGGGGGTCAACATAATGATGATCTCCACCTCCGAGATCAAGATCTCCTGTGTCATTGAGGAAAAGTACACCGAATTGGCGGTACGCTCACTGCACAAGGCCTTCAATCTCGATCAGGCGGCCTGATCCCTAGCTTTACAAATGTTAGACAACGACGAGAATTTCCCATGGCTCAGCAACTGACGATCTACGACACCACTCTGCGAGACGGCACCCAATCGGAAAACTTCAACCTTTCGGTTGAGGACAAGATCCGCATTGCCCTGAAACTCGACGAGCTGGGGATCGACTATATCGAGGGCGGCTGGCCGGGCTCCAACCCCAAGGATGTGGAATTTTTCAAGAAGATCAAGGGGCAGAACCTGAAGCACGCCAGGATCACCGCCTTCGGCTCGACGCGCCTGTTCGCCAACAAGACCGAGGAAGATCCGAATCTGCTGGCCTTGGTGGAGGCCGCCACGCCGGGCATCACCATCTTCGGCAAGACCTGGGATATCCACGTCCGCGATGCCCTGCGCATCGGCCTCGATGACAACCTGTTGATCATCGTCGAGTCGTTGGCCTTTCTGCGCAAACACGTCAAGCATCTCTTTTATGACGCCGAGCACTTCTTTGACGGCTTCAAGGCCAACCGTGAGTATGCCCTTGCCACCATCGACAAGGCGGTTGAGGGCGGTGCCGACTGCCTGGCCCTCTGCGATACCAACGGCGGCACCCTGCCCACCGATATCCCGGCGATCATGACGGCGGTCAAGGATCATCTGGCCGGCAAGGGGGTTAGCATCGATCTCGGCATTCACGCCCACAACGATACCGAGACGGCGGTGGCAAACTCCCTGGTGGCGGTCAGCAACGGGGCGGTGCAGGTGCAGGGCACCATCAACGGCTTCGGCGAACGATGCGGCAACGCCAACCTCACCTCCATCATCCCGGCCCTGGGGCTGAAGATGGGGTTTGATTTCACCGCCCGCGCCAACATGACCGCCTTGCGCGAAACATCGCGATTCGTTACCGAAATCGCCAATCTGCCGCACAACAAATACCAGCCGTATGTCGGGCAGTCGGCCTTTGCCCACAAGGGCGGCATCCACGTCAGCGCCGTGCAGCGCAACCCTGTTACCTACGAGCATATCGAGCCGGAGAAGGTGGGCAATGTCCGCCGCATCCTGATTTCCGATCTGGCCGGCAAGAGCAACGTCCTGCACAAGGCCAAGAAGTTCGGCCTGGATCTCGACAGCAAGGACCCGGCCCTGACCGCCATCGTCAAGAACCTCAAGGAGCTCGAAAACCAGGGCTTTCAGTACGAAGGCGCCGAGGCCTCCTTCGAGTTGTTGATGCGCAAGGCCATGGGCAACGAACGCAAATTTTTTGATTTGCAGTCGTTTAGGATCCTGAGCCAGAAAACCAAGAGCGGCGAACATCCTCTTGAAGAGGCGACGATCCGTTTACAGGTGCGGGATGAGATGGTCCATACCGCCGCCTTGGGCGACGGCCCGGTCAACGCGCTGGACAAGGCGCTTAGAAAGGCGCTGACCCGCTTCTATCCGCAGCTTGCCGAGATGGAGCTTGCCGATTACAAGGTACGGGTGTTGACCAGTGAGCACGGCACCGGCGCCAGGGTCCGGGTGCTGGTCGAGTCACGCGACAAGGCTTCCCGCTGGGGAACGGTCGGCGTCTCGCACGATATCCTGGAGGCAAGCTGGCAGGCGCTGGTAGACAGTATCACCTATAAATTGCTCAAGGATGAAGGCAAATAACCGCCCCCCGGCAGGTTGTTCCGGCAAGGACCACCGGCCGTTAGCTTTGCTTGTGATCGGTCTCGTGATCGCCATGCTCCACCTTATACAATACCGCCCTGGCCGCGCCTTCCATCCCGCCGTGGTCTCCGAACCCGTGCGCTTCGCCTGGTTGCATGCCCAAGAGCGGGGTGGCGGCCTGTACCGGCTGCCGCTCAAGTCTGCACCGGGTAATCATCAGGTCGCCGTCGGCATCTATCCGAACCGGGTGCGGCCTTTGTTCTTCCAGCCGCTGTCCGTAAACCGGGCCGACCGGCAACTGCTTACCATCCTGCCGGGCATCGGCCCTGTACTCGCCGACCGCATCGTCGCCCGGCGTGAACGGCTTGGTGACTTCCACTCTCCCCACGATCTCCTTGCCGTACCCGGCATCGGTAACGGCAAGCTTAATAAAATTCGCAGCCTTCTGGTTTTTGATTGATGAAATCGCCCCGCCTCCTGCCCCTCCTGCTGTTTTTTGTGGTTTTCATTCTGACCGTCCCCGTGGCCTCGGCCGGGGATACGCCACGTCGCTATGTCGCCTCCATCCATCCCCTGGCCGCGATCCTGCGCGAGATCACCCTCGGCCGCGCTGAGGTTAGCCGGTTGTTGCCGCCGGGCGGGTCGCCGCACACCTTTGAGCCGAAGCCATCCGATCTGAAGGGAATCGCCTCGGCGCAGGCCTTTTTTTACGGAGGACCGGGGCTTGACGGCGAGTGGGTGCAGAAACTGCCGATAGTGCTCAAGGTCTCCATGCTCAAGTTGGTGCCGGAGGCCGAGCGATTGATGATGACCGATGGTCACGAACATCCTCCGGTGGCTGGCGATGCCGACGAGAATGAGCAGCACCAGGCTGGGTTTGTCGATCCCCATTTCTGGACGGACCCGTTGACCGTGAAGGCGATGGTGCCGCAACTGGTGGCCGAGCTTTGCAATATTGATCCCGCCGGCAAACCCATCTATGTCGCCAACGGTGAGAGATTCAAGCAGCGTCTTGATCAGCTGGACCGGGAGCTGCGGGTCATCCTCAAGCCCCTTGCCGGCGAACCGCTGCTGCTCTTCCATCCGTCGTTCAACTATCTTATCCATCGCTACAACCTGCAATCGGCAGGCGTGGTGGTGGAGGCGCCGGGCAGGGAGCCCTCTCCGAAATTTCTCATGGAACTGGTCAAGCGGATCAAGGAAGAAAAGATCAAGGCCCTGTTCACCGAACCACAGCTTGCCAAGCGTCCGGCCCAGGTGCTGGCCGAGGCGGCGGGCATCCCCGTCTACGAGCTTGATCCCATCGGCGGCGTACCGGGTCGGGAATCGTACCCAGGCCTCCTGCTCCATATCGGCGTGACCCTGACCAAGGCGATCATCAGCGCTCCAGAACAAGGTAAGCGGTAACGCTTTCCCAGCGGCAGACCTTGTTTGTGAGGTGTGAGCGGAAGGCGGTTTGGATCAGGGACAAGGCCTGCTCGTCAACATGGTCGGCCAGGTGCTGACAGTACGCCTTTTTCTCCCCCTCGCTCCGGGGGGTGAACCAGTTGTCGATTTCGTCGCGACTGATGTAGACCTGATGGCGGCTCTGCTCAAGATGCAGCTTCCGCAATCGGAGGGCAGGGCAGTCAAACCGTTGCCGCAGGGTGTCTTCCTCGCACCAGTCGAGATCGGCATGGGCGTAGATGGCCTCTTCGGCAAGCGCTAAGGCATCCCGTATCTCGGCAGACAATGCGGATTCCGGCAACAGCCGGTACAGCCGCTGATTGAAGCGGGGCAACGATTCGGCGCAGATTATCCTGCCTGCGGGCGCGAGCATTGCGCCAAGCCTTGCCAGGCCGTCGTCATTGCCCTCCAGCACCCGTTTCATCCCCCTGGCCAGCATAACATCGAACGCAAGGCCTTGTTCCCGCCGGCAATGCTCCTTAAGGGCGTTCAAACCGCCGGCGATGAGCACCGGCCGATCCAGGGGATCGAGGTTTTCCGCCTGTTCCTTGATCATCGCCGCTGCCTCTGCTTCCGCAAATAGGGCATACACCCCGCCCTGCGGCGCCTGACGCAGCCCCTCCCAGATCAAAAGCCCGGTGTTGTCGTTGATGGTGAGAATCCGTGCATCCTGCCCGCAGGCAGCGGCCCTATACATGGCATCGCGCACCTCGCCCAGCCGTTTGCCGGTATTGGCAAGGGTCCGCTTCAGCCACTGGCTCTGCACCTTGCCGGGGCTGTGGCAATGGGCGGCAAAGAAGATCTCGTTGAGCGGATTGTATTGGGCATCTCGCTCCTCCAGAAAGGCTGCGAGTTGCTCTTCCCGCCGTCGTTCCACCTGCGCCTTGATCCCCTCTTCGTAACCGAGATTGCCCGGCTGGTAAAAGGTTCGGCCCTGCAGGGAGGCGGGCAGATACTGCTGCGCCACCCAGTGATCACGGTAGGCGTGGGGGTAGAGATAGTCTCGGCCGTGGCCGAGATCCTCGCCGTCACGGGCGGCGTCCTTCAGGTGATCCGGCACCTCGCCTTCCCGCTCCTTGCCGACGCTCTCTAGGGCAGAGAAGAAGGCGAACAACGAATTGCTCTTGGGGGCGGTGGCAAGGTAGACGCAGGCGTGGGCCAGGGCGAAGCGACCTTCCGGCAGTCCCACGTAATCGAAGGTGCGGGCGGCGCTTGCGACCACGGTGAGGGCGTGCGGGTCGGCCATACCGATATCCTCGGAGGCAAGGATCAGCATCCGCCGGAAGATGAAACGCGGGTCCTCGCCGGCGTAGACCATCTTGGCCAGCCAGTAGAGGGCGGCGTCAGGATCGGAGCCGCGCACCGACTTGATGAAGGCCGAGATCACGTCGTAATGGGCGTCGCCGTCCTTGTCGTAGAGCACCGCCTTTTTCTGAATGGACTCCTCGGCCACGGTCCGGTCGATATGGATGCGTCCATCCGGGTCCGGTTCGGTGGTCTGTACCGCCAGTTCCAAGGCATTGAGCAGTGCCCTGGCGTCGCCGTTGGCCATCTCGACGAGATGCTCAAGGGCCTCGTCGGCGAAATGGAGATCGAGCTTGCCGTAGCCGCGTTCCGGATCGTTGATCGCCTGTTGCGCCACCTGGAGAAGATGCTCGTTGTCGAGTGTGGTGAGGGCGAAGATCCGCGAGCGGGAGAGGA
>JAOUHH010000114.1 GCA_029865195.1 Desulfobulbaceae bacterium | reverse complement strand
CTTCCCTGAAATCGCCTGCGTCCAGGGTGATCTGTACCCGCTCCGTCATCTTCTTGCCGGCCATCTTGCGCAACAGATATTGGATGGAGTCCAGGGTTTGCCCGCCCGGACCGATGATTTGCTCGATGTGGTCGCCGCCGTTGATGTGGATTCTGAGTTTGCCGTCCTGCTGCTCGGCCTCGATGGTGGCGGGTAGTCCCATCAGTTCCAGCAGGCGCAGCAGGTCGCTCTGGATGGCGGTGACGGCCTCGGCGCTCAGCGGCTTGGCCGGCTCGCGGCGCGGGGGGGCCTCGTCGGACGACGGGGCAGGTTTCTCGCGGCGGGCAGGCTTTGGCTCCCGGGCGGGTCGGGTCGGTTGCGGTGCCGGCGCCTCGCCGTCGTTTGCATCCTTGAGCGCCACCAGGATCTTGGCCTTGCGGCGGCCGAGACCGAAGATGCCGGCCGAGCCGGTGGAGACGATCTCGATCTCGAGCTGGTCCTGCGCAACATTCAATTTCCGGCAGGCGGTTTTGATCGCGTCGGCAACGTCGCTGCCGCTGTATTCCATTTTTGCTGACATGTTCTGTTCCTCCAGGTGAGGGATGGGTTGATTCCTGGGTCCGGTGGCTTATGCCTCGGCGTCGGCCTGGCGATTGATGATGTGCTGCTGCAGCATGGAGAGCAGGTTGTTCAGGAACCAGTACAGGACCAGACCGGAGGCGAAGTTGATGAACATGAAGGTAAAGATAACCGGCAGAAAGAGCATCATCTTGGCCTGGGTCGGATCGCCCGAGGTCGGGGTCATCTTCTGCTGCAGGAACATGCTGCCGCCCATCAGCAGGGTCAATACCGGCAATCCGCCCAGGTAGGGGATGTGAAAGCCGAGAGAGAGCCGGTCGGGGGCCGAGAGGTCGGTGATCCAGAGCATGAAGGGGGCGTGGCGCAGTTCGATGGTCTGGAGCAGCACCTTGTAGAGCGCGAAAAAGACCGGGATCTGCAGCAGCATCGGCAGGCAGCCGCCCAGAGGGTTGATCTTGTAGGTCTGGTAGAGCTTCATCATCTCCTGATTGAGCTGCGCCTGATCATCCTTGTATTTCTCGCGGAGCTTAGCCATCTTGGGCTGGATCTTCTGCATGGTCTTCATCGATTTCATCCCCTTGTGGGAGATGGGCCAGAAGATGAGTTTGATGATGATCGTGACCAGGATGATGGCGATGCCGTAGTTGTGGAAGTATTTGTTCAAAAAGTTGAGCAGTTGCAGGGTCGGCTTGCCCATGGCGTCGAACCAGCCGAAATCGACGATTTTGGCCAGGTCGTGGCCCATTTCCTTCAGGGTGTCGAGCTTCTTGGGACCGAAATAGATCGTGTATTCGTAGGTCCGGCTCTCCTGCGGGGCGATGACGTCGTTGGCGCCGGAAAGAACCGTGGAGACCTTTTCGTTCTGGTCGGCGCTCATCCGCAGGCGGGCGGCATCGGGGCGGGCGGGGATGATGCCGCACATGAAATAGGTGGATTCGTAGGCGGCCCAGCTGATCTTGCCCTGCAGGCTCTGCTCGCCCTTGGCAAGGTCCTTGGGGGCTATTTCATGCAACTCGCCGTCGACGTAGGCCGCCGGACCGTAGAAAACATGACTGACGTTGGCGCTGATCGGCTTGTTGACCAGCCGGAGGTACGGAGCGCCCTGCAGGGATTGACCCGAGGTGTTGCGGACCTCGATCCGCAGCTGGATCCCGTAGTCCTGGTCGTTGAAGGTCATGGTGCGGGTGATCTCGAGCCCCGAGGGCAACTGGCCGCGCATGGTCAGGGTGGCGTCGTTGCCGTCGCTGGTGGCCAGTGCGGTCCGGTCGGCTGCGAGCAGGGCGATTCTGGCCCGCTCCGGCTCAACGCCCCAGGAGAAGAAGAGGGGCAGTTCCGCGGCGGGGTCGGTGGTGATCAGTTCCACCGGTTCGGAATCGGCTGCCAGTTCCTTCCGGTATTCCTTGAGTTTGAAGCTTTTGAAGCCGCCGCCGGCCTCGGAGAGCACCGCCGCGTAGCGGGCGGTGTCAACGGTGATCTCCCGGGCCGGCCGGCTCTCTTCCTCGCCCTGGAGGGCAAGGGCGTCGGCCGGGGATTCGATGCCCGCGGGCTGCGGGGTGTCGGTGGTGGCCATGGCGGTCTGCGCGGGGGCCTGCTCCGTTGCCACCGGCGCCGTGGCAGCGTCCGGGGCGACCATCGGCGTCAGGCGCGGCACGATGAGATACTGGTAGCCGACGAGGATGAGCAGGGAGAGGATGATGGCGATAATCGCTCTTTTGGTTTCCATGGCGATGGGTTTCCTTACAGTGAGTTGGTCGATTGGTTCCTGTGCATTGCCGGAGCCGGCATAACCGGATCGTACCCGCCGCGGTGGAAGGGGTGGCAACGCAGGATGCGGCGCAGGCTCAGATAGATTCCTTTGCCTGGGCCGTGGATGGTGACGGCGTCAATGGCGTACTGGGAGCAGGTGGGGCTGAAGCGGCAACTCGGCGGGAAGAGCGGAGAAATGAACTGCTGGTAGGCACGAATCAGAAGAATGCAGAGTCGTTTCATGGTTGCAGTCACTGGCCATCTCGTGCGGGAAATCGTCTCAGCGCAGGCTGGAGACGCCCGTGTACTGGTGTCGTTTCGTTCCGGCTGGTGATGGTGACAATGTCCGCGTGAGAAGGGGGAAGGGAGACAAGATACTCTTTGCCGGCCGTTTTCAGGCCGGGGAAGCAGGCAGCGTTAGCGGGAAGGAGAGGGGCTGCCGATCTTCTTGAGCAAGGTGAATATCGCCTGTTTGACCTCTTCCGGCGAATTCGGGCTGAATCCCTCGCGTACGGTGAACACCATATCCGTCGCCGCCGGTAAGGCGGCCCGGTTGAGCCTGTAGAACTCCCTGATTATACGTTTGATTCGGTTCCGCTTGACAGCCTTTTTGATCCCATGGATGCTGATCCCGAGGCGGTTGTTCTCCCGGTCGGTCGGCAGGCAGATCAGGCTGCAATTATTCCCCCGAACCCGTTTGCCGCGCCGGTAGACGGCTTCGTATTCCCAAGGCCTGCTGATCAGGTCGGACTTGGGCAACGCTTGGCCATGCATCGGCGCTGGCAACGGCGGTTCGGGGTAAAGGCGGGTTCGTCGTGGTCCCGGCCGATTAGGCGGACAGACGGACCCGGCCCTTGGCGCGGCGGCGATTGATGACCGCCTGGCCGGATTTGGTGCTCATCCGGCTGCGGAAGCCATGTTTGCGGGCGCGCTTGAGGTTGCTGGGCTGGAAGGTGCGTTTGCTCATGTCGGTGTCCTCTGGTTCTGGCCGGGGCGTTGATGGCCCGGCGTTTCGTCGTTGTCGTGGTTGTGGTGGCCGTGTCCGTCCCGCCTTCGAGTGGAGTGGAGAATGAGACGCGATCCGGCCACTTTCATAAAGCCATCATATGAACTGGCCATCTTAAACATATCGGAGGCGGGGTGTCAAGGTGCCGATAAAAAAATACCGGCAGCCCGGAGTGGCTACTGCATCCCCGACGACCCGTCGTCGGGGGCGGCGTCGAGGTTGAAAAGCTTGCGGGCCATATCGAGCTTTTGTTTTTTTTCATCGGGCTTGCAGTCGGTTTTCAGGTAGAGCATCGGGTGATGCAGCATCTTGTTGACGATGGAGGCCGCCAACCCCTGCACCGCCTTCTTTTCCTTCTCCGACAGGTTGCCGAGGCTGGCCAGGGTCTTGGCCAGTTCCTGTTCCTTGATCGCTTCGCCCTGCCGGCGGATGGCGGCGATGGTGGGCGCGACCTCCATGTTTTCCAGCCATTGCCGGAACTTGAGGACCTCCTCGGCGACGATCCGCTCCGCGCTGGCCGCCTCCTTGGCCCGTTCCGACTTGTTGACCTCCACCACGTTGGTCAGGTCGTCGATGTCGTAGAGGTAGACGTTGTCCAGGGTGTTGAGCATGGGGTCGAGATCGCGGGGGACGGCGATGTCGATGAGGAACAGCGGCCGGTTGTGGCGCTGCCGCATCAGGGGCCGGATCTCGTCCCGGCGCAGGATCAGGTCGGTGGCGCCGGTGGAGCTGATGACGATATCCACCTCGGGGATCCGGTTCACCACCTCCGGCAGCGAGATGGCGGTGCCGTTGAAGGTGCGGGCGAGGGTGGCGGCCCGCTCAAGGGTCCGGTTGGCCACTAGGACGTGGTCGATGCCCTGGGCGACCAGATGTTCGGCAGCCAGTTCCGCCATTTCGCCGGCGCCGATGAGCATCACCCGCTTGCCGGTCAGTTCGCCGAAGATCTTGCGGGCGAGTTGGACTGCCGCATAGCTGATGGAGGCGGCGCCGCCGCCGATATTGGTTTCGGTGCGCACCCGTTTGGCCACGGAAAAAGCCTTGTGCAGCAACCGGTTCAGGATCGGGCCGGTTGTCTGGCCGTCGGAGGCCTCGCGGTACGCCTGTTTGAGCTGGCCGAGGATCTGCGGCTCGCCGACGATCATCGAGTCGAGGCTCGCCGCCACCAGAAAGAGATGGTTGATGGCGTCCTGCCCCTGGTGAAGGTAGCTGTAGCGGTCAATCTCCTCTTCGCTGAGGCTGGTGCCGCTGAAGAGGAACTTGCGCACCGCCTTGAGGGTGGTTTCCGGATCGCGGCTGACAAAGAGCACCTCCACCCGGTTGCAGGTGGAGAGGAAGTAGCATTCATCGCAGCCGTCAATGGCCTGCAACTGCCGCAGAGGGGTCTGGCAGTCGCCGGCAAAGGTAAGCTGCTCGCGGACGGCGACCGGCGCGGTCTTGTGGTTGACGCCGATGGCCATGATGGAATCAGCCCACATAGGAATGCGCCCCCTCCAGCAAAAAGGAGACCCCCCAGAGGGTGAACAACGCGGCGAGGAAACCGACGATGGCCATGATCGCCGCCCGCCGTCGCCGCCAGCCTACGGTAAGCCGCTGGTGGAGAAGGGCGGCGTAGATCAGCCAGGTGATCAGGGACCATGTTTCCTTGGGGTCCCACTGCCAGTAAGTACCCCACGCCTGCTTGGCCCACACCGAACCGGTGACGATACCGAGGGTCAGCAGGGAAAAGCCGATGGCCACCGAGTGGTGGTTGAGATTGTCCAGCGCCTCCAGGGAGGGCAGGCGGGTGTAAAACAGCCCGAAATGCTTGTATTTGATTTCCCGCTCCTGCAGGAGGTACATCAGGCCGCCGCAGAAGGCAAGGGAAAGGAAGCCGTTGGCCATCAGGGCGATGGAGGCGTGCACCGGCAGCCAGTTGCTCTGCAGCGCCGGCGCCAGTTCGTGGATGGTGCGGGAGGAGAGGGCGGCGACCAGCATCAGGGCGGTGGTGATGGGGGTGACGAAGGCGCCGAAGTTTTTCACATCGTAGCGCCAGCGGAAGGAGAGGAACCCCCAGGTCATGGACCAGGCAAAGAAGGAAACCGCTTCGTGGTTGCTGGTCAGCGGCGTGTGACCGGCCTCGATATAGCGGGCGACAATGCAGGCGGTATGGATGAGGCCGGTGCCGAGGAGCATGGCGCGCGCCACCGTGCGCATCTTGTTGTTCTGGCGGGCGAAATAGACCAGGTAGGCGGCGGTGGTGAGGATGTAGGCGAACAGGGTTATTTGAAACAGCGGATCACTCATGGTCAATACTCCCGGCAGATGAATGGGCGCATTGTGCCTGAATACCGGCCAGGCAGTCAAGGGGAACCTGCTCTCCCAGCACCTTTCGGAAATGCGCGACGACCTCTTCCCAGCGGTTGTCGCGGATCCAGAGCACCATGTCGTCGTGGAGCAGTTGCGCGAAGATTTTTTTGTTCTCGCGGTGCGGCCGGTTGAGGCTCAGCACCAGGGGGCGGAGGGCGCCCAGGGCTTGCAGCAGGATGTCGTACTCGGGGCCGAACTGGGCCTCCATCGCCTCCCGCATCCGTTTGGCCAGGGCCGGGCTCTTGCCGCCGGTGGAGATGGAAAGGCTGAAATCGCCCCGCCGCACCGTCGCCGGCAGGATGAAGTTGCACCACTTGGGGACGTCGGCGACGTTGAGGAGGATGTTGCCTGCCTCCGCCTCGGCGTGGATGCGCTCCTGCACCTCGGGATCGTCGGTGGCGGCGATGACCAGAAACGCGCCGGCCAGGTCTCCCTCTTGGTAGGGGCGGTCGCACCAGGTGAGCCGTCCCGCGGCATGGAGGGCGGCGGACTCCTCGCCCAGTTCCGGGCTGATCATGGTGACCGCGGCGTTGTGGTCGAGCAGCCCCTGCGCCTTGCGGGCCGCGACTTTGCCGCCGCCGATGACGATGCAGCGGCGGCCGGTGATGTCGAGGCAGATGGGGTAGTAGTTCATAACGGCTCTGCGGTTGAGGTTTCCGTCCTGGGTTTTGGCGCCGCCACAAGGTTTTGCCGCCAGCGCTGATGAAAAAGAAAGTATTCTATACCACATTCCGCTGTTTTTGCCACCCATCGCCGGCACAAGCGCTGCAGACCGGCGCGGCCATGCGGCAGGCTGTTTTGCGGTCACCTTTCAGTTTGACAGAGGAGGGAATCTATTATACTGAATAGGCAAGCCGGCGGCGCGGTGTTGTGCGGCGGTCGCCATGGCGCAAGGGTGAAGAGCGGAGGATGATGTGCATAAGGGTATGTTTTCGGTCACCACGACCCGGACCATGGAGTTTGTCGATATCACCGCCCACGTGCAGCGGGAGATCGGCCAGTGCGGGGTGACGGACGGCGTCTGTTATCTCTACAATCCCCATACCACCGCGGGGTTGACCATCAACGAGGGGGCGGACCCGGATGTCTGCACCGACCTGCTCGCCGCCCTGCGGCGGCTGGTGCCCGATATACCCTACCAGCATCAGGAGGGCAATTCGCCGGCGCATCTGCAGACCGCCCTGGTCGGCGGTTCGGTGACGGTCTTTGTCGAGAACGGCAGGCTTGCCCTGGGGACCTGGCAGAAGATCTTTTTCTGTGAGTTTGACGGCCCCCGTTCCCGTAAGGTCTGGTGGCGGCTGACGACCTGACCCTTACATGGCAAGACCGGAGCGGAGCATCTCCAATTCCCGCTGCCGGACGTATCTGAGCAGGAGTTCTTCTTCGTTCTGGCTGTAGTCGAAGGTGACGCCGTAGCAGTAAGTCTTCAATTCCTCGTTGCGAAGGGCGCGCACCACCAACCCCTTTTTGATGGAAAGGAAGGTTTCCCCGGTATTGGCGGTTGGCGGCAGATGGATGTTGATGTTGTTGATGACGTCACCCTCGCCGGTGAGCGGCAGGCGTTCCGGGCTGCAGGTCTGCATGCCGCCGGCACTGATGTCGGAAAGTTGCAGGCCGGAGAAGGTATCGTCCTTGTAGGTGAAGGAGGCGGTGCTGTCGCGCGGCGTCTCCACCCTGAAATGGGCGCGCCGCTGTAGCCGAGAGAGTTTGGTCGGCCGGGTGGTGTAGAGGAGGTCGTCCTTGACTCCCAAAACCTTGACGGTAAAATGGTTCCACAGCTTGGCGGCGTCCTTGAAGACGATCCGGATCATGGTTTCGGTACCGGGCCAGTCTAGGGGCTTGTCGATCTGCAGATTGTGTTGGCTGAGGTTCACCAGGATGGTGCTGCCTGATTGGTAGCCCTTGTGGATGATGACCACGAACATCCGTTTGTTTTTGAGCATGGACAAGGTTTTGGCAATGATTTCCGGCGATTGTGTGACGTCATAGCCGGATGCTTCGGTCTGCCAGCCTTTCTGGGTATCGGGAGGGGTCATGGGGATCTATTTACAATAAGGCTTTATATTCAATGACAATGCGTACGTATTCATCGGCCGAGCAAGCGGCCGCCAGTATCTGTTTCGGCATGGATCGCGTTCTGGATGAGCACTCCTTGGCGATCTTCCTGCAACGCGTCACCAGTGACGAGCTCCTCTCGGTCCTGATCCCGCGTCTCGGCGAGGACGAGGTGGCGGCGGTTGTCGATCTTCTTTCCGGCTTGATGCGAAAGCATCTCAGCAAGCAGGAGTATCATCAGTTGTTTCTAGGTGACTGACGAGAGGATTTCTGTCAAGGAATATCTTAATAATTGGCACAATCATACCCGTTTGGGCGGGAAAAGGGAACCGAATGAACATCATAAAGGACTTGCGGGCTTTTATTGCGATTTTAGAGGCGGAGGGAGAACTGCTCCGCATCGACACCGAGGTTGATCCCTATCTGGAGATTGCCGAGATCCACCGCCGGGTGATCGCCAAGAACGGTCCGGCCCTCCTCTTTACCAATGTCCGGGGCAGTCGTTTCCCGGTGGTGACCAATCTCTTCGGCACGGCGCGGAGGCTGGAACTCGCCTTCGGACGACGCCCGCAGAAATTTGTCGAGGAT
>JAOUHH010000113.1 GCA_029865195.1 Desulfobulbaceae bacterium | reverse complement strand
TCGTCGCGCCATACTGACTGCTGCCGCTGAACTGGAGCTCGCCGTCGCCATCAGCCAGGCTGGGGCGACAGCAGCCCCCGAACGGACTTATTGAAAAGAGCTACGCCTCTTCACATCAAACAACACGGAGTACCCGGATCATGACCGACAAGATAGATTTCAGGCAGGTGGTTCACGCCCTTTCCGACGCCCTCGACCTGGTCGGCGTCGACGAACTGCAACACGGCAAACGGGTCGCCTTCATGGCGGTGGAATGCGGGCGCGCCATGGGCCTTGCCGGCGACGACCTGGACCGCCTCTACCACGCCGCCCTCCTGCATGACTGCGGGGTCTCCTCCACCACCGTGCATCGCTATCTGGTTTCCGAACTCGACTGGTCCGGCGCCGACGAACATTGCCAGCGCGGCCACGATCTGCTGCTCGAACACGAACTGTTCGCCGATCTCGCCCCCCTGATCCATTATCACCATACCCACTGGGAGCAGTTGACGGACATGGACCTTCCCGACCAGACCGCCCTCATCAACAACTGCATCTACCTGGTCGATCGGGTGGACGCGCTGGTCGCCCAGCAGGGCATCGAGGAACTGCTCTTCGGCAAGGATGATATCCGCGCCACCATCGCCAAATACCGGGGCAGTTTTTTTGCCCCGCAACTGGTGGACATCTTCATGGAGGTTTCGGCCAACGAATTTTTCTGGCTCACCCTGCAGCCGCGCCACCTCGGCCTCTATCTTTCCGAAATGGCCCTGGACGGCAAGGAACACCCCATCGACCAGCAATGCTTTCTCCGCATCGCCCGGATGTTCGCCACCATCGTCGACGCCAAGAGCCCCTTTACCGTCGAGCATTCCCACGGCGTCTCCCGCTTGGCCAAACAGCTCGGGGTTCTGCTGGAGCTGCCGGAGGCCCACTGCGATGCCCTGGAGGTGGCGGGCTTGCTGCACGACCTCGGCAAACTGCGGGTACCGGACGAAATCCTTGAGAAACCTGGACCGCTCAACGACCGGGAACGGGCGACGATGAAACACCACAGCTTTGAAAGCTATCAGATCCTGCGCCGCATCGACGGCTTCGAATCCATCGCCGAGATGGCCGCCCTCCACCACGAGACCCTCTGCGGCGACGGCTACCCCTTTCACCGGGCAGGCGCCGGGCTTTCCCGCGAGGCGCGGATCATCGCCGTCGCCGATATCTTCCAGGCCCTGGTGCAGAACCGCCCCTACCGCGCCTCCATGTCACCGGAAAAAACCATGGCCATCCTCCAGGAGATGGCCGACAGCAACCAGCTCGACCAGGGGATCGTCGCCACCGTGCGCGAAAACCTCTCGGCCTGCTGGCAGGCCGCCACCGGCGAGACCACGCGTGATGATCGATAAAACGATTGCCCCGGCGGAGAAACCCGGCATGAGCAGACCACAGCCCGCGACAACCGAGCCCACATCCTTGGCCTGCGCGACCTGCGGCCGACCATGCCCACCCGCGGCCCTCTTCAGCCAGGGCGGTTCCGGCGATATCTGCCCCGACTGCCGCGCAGAGCTTGCAAGCTGCGGCTGCGGCGACGAGGATTGACCGCCATGAACCCTTCCCGGCTTATCCGGCCAGCCACCGGCATCCGCTTTAAATGTCTGCCGGCGATCCTGATCGCCCTCCTGCTCCTGCCAGGCTTGAGCCACGGCCAGGACCGCCGCTCGCCCGTCGTGCTGGCGGTGGCCAAGGCCGGCCCGGCGGTGGTCAACATCCGCACCGAGCAGATCGTCAAGCGCCGCAGCACCCCGTTCTTCGGCTTCAGCGACCCCTTCTTCGATCAGTTTTTCAACGACCTGGGGCCGACCCGCACCTTCAAAACCCAGGCCCTGGGCAGCGGCGCGATCATCGATCCCCGTGGCTACGTGGTCACCAACGCCCATGTCATCGACAAGGCGTCGCGGATCTTCGTCGCCCTTCCCAATCAGCGCAAGGAACTGGAGGCAAGCCTTGTCGGCAAGGCGGAGCGCCTTGACCTGGCGGTTCTCAAGATCAACAGCGCCGGCACCTACCCGGCCCTCCCCCCGGCCCGCTCCGACGATCTGCTGCCCGGCGAGACGGTGATCGCCATCGGCAACCCGCTCGGCCTCGGCCACTCCATCACCACCGGCATCGTCAGCGCCCCGCGCCGCCGGATCGCCATCGACGCCAGCCAAACCTCCTTCTTCATCCAGACCGACGCCCTGATCAACCCCGGCAACTCCGGCGGCCCGCTGTTGAACATCAACGGCGAACTGATCGGCATCAACACCGCCATCATCCAGCAGGCGCAGGGGATCGGCTTTTCCATCCCCATCGACGTGGTCAAGCGCGTCCTGCCCAGCCTCATCAACCAAGGAAAACTGACGCCCGCCTTTCTCGGCGTCAGCGTGGAGGAGCTTGGCAAACAGGCGGCGGCCGACATCGGCGGCGGGGTACTGCTCCGCGAACCGGAGCAGGGCTCTCCGGCTGAAAAAGTGGGCCTGCGCCTCGGCGACGTCCTCACCGCCATCGACGAAAACCCGGTGCTGACCGTCGGCGATTTTTATTCGATTCTCGAAACCTATGTACGGGGCAACCGGCTTCGCCTCACGATCCTGCGCGGCTTCGACACCCTTACGGTGCAGGCCACCCTGGCGGAGATCCCCAAGGATTACGGCCTCAAACACGGCGAACAACTTTTTGGCTTCTCGGTGCGGGAAAAACGCGAACAGGTGGTGGTGGATCGGGTGCAACGTGACAGCGCCGCCCAGAAGAGCGGCATCGAGCGAGGGGATCTGATCGCCGAGGTGGCGGGCGAGAAGATCACCACCATGGCCGACTACAACGACGCCATCGTCAACAACCTGGGCCGCGAGCCGCTACGCTTTCTCATCGTGCGCGATCGCCGCGGCTACTATGTAGACCTGCCTTAATCATTGACAGGCAGGTAGCGCCGACGGCACAATAACACCGTGGCTATCCTTTATTTGCCGCACCCCCCAAACAAATCACACCACCCTCCAGAAAGGAACCAGCAATGAGAATACGGCTACTCTCAATCCCCGGGAGAGCAATCTTGGCCGGGGTGTTTGTCCTGACCACCCTTATCGCCCTGAACACCCAACCTGTTGTCGCGTCCGATGCGGAACTGACCCCGGAACAGCGGCGGCAACAAATGCTGGAAGAACTCCTCAAGCTCAGCCCGGAAGAACGCGCGGCACGGCAGAAACGTTACAAGGAGATGAGCGACGAGGAGCGGCGCCTGGAACTGGACAAGGAACAGAAACAAGCGACAGAACCCGCAAAATAAAAAACGGGACGGAGCCAAAGCCCCGCCCCGCGTTAGTCAGGCCGCGCCATCAGGCCTTTTTACGGCCGAACAGCCTTTTCACCAGTTGCAACAGCTTCGAATCCCGTTGCCGTAAAAACTCCATATCCCCCTTGCCGGCAAGCTCGGGCCGGTGGGCAAGGATCAACTCGGTGACGATCTCGGCCCCGCCCCGGGTCAGCTCCTTGCAGCTCGCCCCCTGCTTCTCCTTGCCGCGCTGCAACAGCTTGCGGCAGCAGGTAGCGCTGTATCGCTCCTTGAAGCGGTCATGCAACTCCTTGCTCGTCTCGCGGAATTTTTTCTCGGCCAACCCCTCGGCAAGATTGGGGGCGAGAAACAACCCCAGAGCCATCTCCGCCCCGGTCAGCGAACCGCAGGCGCAGCCCGCCCCTCCCATCCCGCCGCAAAAGCCGGCCCCGAGCCTAACCGCCATCTCCGGCGCCAGACCGCCACCGAAGGCATCGTTCAAGGTCAGCAGCACCGCCTCGGCGCAGCAGATCTTCTTGGCATCGTAGAGATTCTTCGCCCGTTCGCCGGCCAGGGCAATCAGTTCCTGATGCCGCGTGGCGTCCGCTTTTTGCTCTTTCATAATCCTCTCGACTCTCTCCACGCCGCGCCCGCGGCGCGACAGCTACATGGTTAATGGATACCTGCATTATGCCTTGGCAAAAACGAGTCCCGCATCCGCAACCCGATCAACGACAATGGTGTCGCCCTCCCGAAACTCCCCGGCCAGGATCTTCATCGCCAGCCCATCCTGCACATGACGCTGAATGGCGCGCTTGAGCGGCCGCGCCCCGTAGGCCGGATCATACCCAACCTCGATGAGGAATTGCCGGGCCGCGTCGGTGAGCCGGATGGCAAACTTCTGCTCGACCAGCCGCTGGGTCAGCAGCTGCAACTGGATATCGACGATCCGGGCCAGATGCTCCTTGGACAGGGCATGGAAGATGATGATCTCGTCGATACGGTTCAGGAACTCCGGCCTAAACTGCTGTTGCAAAATCGCGTCCACCTGCGCCTTGATCTCCTCCCGGCGCGATTCACCGAGCTCCATGATCAACTGGCTGCCCAGGTTCGAGGTCATGATCAGGATGGTGTTCTTGAAATCCACCGTCCGCCCGTGGCCATCGGTCATCCGGCCGTCGTCGAGGATCTGGAGGAGGATGTTGAAGACATCGGGGTGCGCCTTTTCGATCTCGTCAAAGAGGATCACCGAGTAGGGGTTGCGCCGCACCGCCTCGGTGAGATGGCCGCCCTCGTCATAGCCCACATAGCCGGGAGGGGCGCCGATCAGCCGCGACACCGAATGCTTCTCCATGAACTCGCTCATGTCGAGACGGATCATCGCCTTGTCGGAGTTGAAGAGGAAGCGGGCCAGGGTCCGGGCCAACTCGGTCTTGCCGACCCCGGTGGGACCGAGGAAGATGAAGGAGCCCAGCGGCCGGTTGGGGTCCTGCAAGCCGGCGCGGGCGCGGCGCACCGCGTTGGCCACCGCCGCGATCGCCTCCTCCTGCCCCACCACCGTCTCGGCGAGCACCGCATCGGCATGGACCAGCTTCTCCTTTTCGCCGGAGAGGAGCCGATCAACCGGGATGCCGGTCCACTTGGCGACGACGCTGGCGATATCCTCCTCGCCCACCTCCTCCTTCAGCATCTGCCGGTCCTGCTGGATCTCGGCCAGCTGCTCGGTTTCCGCGGCCAGCTGTTTCTCAAGCTCGACAATCCTGCCGTAGCGGATCTCGCTCACCTTGGCCAGTTCGCCCAGTCGCTGCGCCTGCTGCTCCTCCACCCGGGCGTCGTCGATCCCGCTCTTGATCTTGCGGATCTTCTGGATGATGTCGCGCTCCAGCGACCAGTGTCCCTTCATGCTGTTGAGCCTTTCATTGATGTCGGCAAGCTCCGCCTCGAGTTTCCCGAGCCGCTCCTTCGAGGCGCGGTCGCTCTCTTTCTTGAGCGCCTCGCGCTCGATCTCGAGCATGATCCGCTTGCGGTCCACCTCGTCGATCTCGATGGGCATGGAGTCGATCTCGATGCGGAGCCGTGATGCCGCCTCGTCGATGAGGTCGATGGCCTTGTCGGGCAGGAAGCGGTCGGAGATGTAACGGTTGGACAGGGTCGCCGCCGCCACCGTGGCCGCGTCCTGGATGCGAACGCCGTGATGCACCTCGTACTTCTCCTTGATCCCGCGCAGGATGGCGATGGTGTCCTCCACCGACGGCTCCCGCACCAGCACCTGCTGAAAGCGGCGCTCCAGGGCGGCGTCTTTTTCGATGTATTTTCGGTACTCGTTCAAGGTAGTGGCGCCGACGCAGTGCAGCTCCCCGCGGGCCAGGGCCGGTTTGAGCATGTTGGAGGCGTCCATGGAGCCCTCGGCAGCCCCCGCCCCCACCAGGGTGTGGATCTCGTCGATGAAGAGGATGATCTCGCCTTCGCGCTTCTGGATCTCCTTCAAAACCGCCTTCAAACGGTCCTCGAACTCGCCCCGGTACTTGGCCCCGGCCACCAGCGCGCCCATGTCTAGGGACATCACCTGCTTGTTGCGCAGGCTCTCCGGGATATCGCCGTTGACGATCCGCTGCGCCAGCCCCTCGACGATGGCGGTCTTGCCCACCCCCGGCTCGCCGATCAGCACCGGGTTGTTCTTGGTGCGGCGGGTGAGCACCTGGATGACGCGACGCACCTCGTCGTCACGGCCGATCACCGGATCGAGCTTGCCCTGCTTGGCGACATCGGTGAGGTTGCGGGCGTATTTCTCCAGGGCCTGGTACTTCTCTTCCGGGTTGGGGTCGGTGACCCGCTGGCTGCCGCGCACCGTAACCAGGGCCTTCAAAAAGGCATCCTTGCCAACCCCCTGGCCTTTCAGCATCGATGCCACCGAGGAATCGCGGGCATCGATCAGCGCCAGGAAGAGATGCTCCTGACTGACGTACTCGTCGCGCATCTCGCCGGCCAGCTTGAAGGCGTGGTCCAAAACGTTCTTGAGCTTGAGCGAGAGATAGACCTGATTGAAGCCGGAGCCACTCACCTTGGGCACCTTGGTCAGCAGCTTGCCGGTTTCGGCGAGGAGCAAACCGGGCTGGACGCCGATTCGCTGCAATACCGGCACCACCACCCCGTCGCTCTGGGCCAGGAGCGTGTGCAAAAGATGCTCGCCAAGGATCTCCTGATGGCCGCTGGTCTCTGCCAGCCGCTGCGCCTCCTGGATGACCTCCTGGGATTTCATGGTCAACTTGTCGAATTGCATGTGCTGCTCACCTCCGCGAGGACGTTCATCCAAAAAACCGGCGAATGCCGACTTGCCCAAACGGTAAGCGCGCCGCCCCCCCGTGTCAAGCCGAGCGCATGCTCCCGCCGCCATAACAATAATTTCCCTGAAACATTTGATGCCAAAATCATCAAATTATTTATACTGACAACTCTGACAAACAGACACTTCACCCCATGAGGACTTTCCTCCGAAATGCAATTTTCTAAAATGAAGTCATCCATCTCGAAGGAGTGGATTCTGCTGCTGCTGGTCACCGTGGCGACCCTGGTCGTAGGCCTGGTCGGCATCCGATTTTTCGCCCCGCAGCTGCTGGCCACGCCGGTCGACCTGCAACTGGTCAAGGTCGACAAGAAAATCCCGCCTTTCTTCGACAACGTCTTCAACGAAGAGGCCTTCAAATCGAGCGCGTTCATCATCAACGACCCGTATGTGAACAGGACCATCCCATTGCTCTCCCCGCCGACGCGCCGGTTGCTCAACGGAATTGGACCACACGACCTGCTCGGGTTCCGCAACCGGGCCATCCCCAATGTCGCCGACATCATCACCATCGGCGACAGCCAAACCTACGGCAACAACGCGCCCCTTGCCCACAACTGGCCCAGCCTGTTGGCCGCCGGCCTGGGTCACAAAACAAACATCCTCTACAACATGTCCTGTGGGTCATGGAACGGTATCGAATACCTGGAGATGTTCAAAAAGGCCGTGTACATGCAGCCACGGCTGGTTATCGTCGCCTTCTATAGCGGCAACGACCCCATCGGCGCCTTCACCAAGGTATACGGCGACGACCATTGGCAAGACCTCCGCCCAGACCCCTCGCTCAAGCCCGCCGACGCCCCCAAAGTAAACTTTCCTGCTCCGGCCGCGGAATGCTGGCCCGTGTTCTTTAAAGATGGCATCAAGACCATCTTCACCCCGCAGGTGCGCGACGCCTCCAACATGGATATCCCAGCCGTCCATGCCGGCTATGCCATCCTCGCCGAGGTCGGCCGGCGCATCGGTGAGATCGCCAGCCAGCAGCGGATCAAGGTGATCTTCACCATCATCCCCACCAAGGAACTCGTATACAGGGCAAAGGTTATGCAAGAGGGGCTCACCCCGCCCCCCGCCTACACGGCGCTGGTCGAAAACGAACAACGCAACATCTCGGCTCTGGCCGAAAAACTCCGCCAGATCAAGGGCACGGCCTATGTAGATCTTGTCCAGACTATGCAAAAGGTCGCCGTCTCGGCCCATATGCTTTACCCACCGAACGAAAACGGCCACCCCATTGATCTCGGATACTCCGTGATCGCGAGCATCCTCGCCCCAGCCACGGCCAGCGCCCTCCCCGACAAGCCCCAGGGGCTGCTCCGCGTCATCGACGACACGGGAGAGTATTACTTCCTGCTCAGGGACAACCGGCTGGCTATTTTCAACACGACCGATCTGGTGCAAAAAAACGGCTGGGACCCTGCGGCCACTCCGGTCGTCCCTTACCGCGACATAGAGCCATACCCCATTACCGGGTTCATCTCGTCGGTGAATCCGCAACTGTTTGGCCCGGAAAAACCCACGGCGGCTTCTCCATAAACAAAAACCCGTCACAGCTCGCAACATGAGGCCCACGGGTTGGCACGGCGCTGCCCGTAGGGCGGCTACAAATCACTAAAGAGAATTACATGCAAGAACTCACCAACCCTTTGGGATTTCCCTTCTGGCTGCACATCGGCCTTAC
>JAOUHH010000332.1 GCA_029865195.1 Desulfobulbaceae bacterium | reverse complement strand
CCCGGTTTCGGCGGTGATATCCTCGGCCTGGGTGAGGGCGGTGACCACCGCGATCCGGCGGGCGCCGGCCAGGGTCAACTCCCGGATGTGGTGAAACTTGATGCCGCCCATGACCGTGAACGGCAGGTCACAGCGGGCCGCGAAGGTGGCGATCGCCTCCGGTCCCAGGAAGGCGGTGAGTTTTTTCTTGGTCTGGGTGGGGTAGATCGGGCCGATGTTGAAGTAGGAGGCGCCGCGCTCCTTGGCGCTTGCCGCCTGCGCCTCGGTGTTGGCCGAGACGCCGATGATCATGTCCGGCGCCAGCGCTCGCGCCGCCTCTGCCGGCAAGTCGCCGTTGCCCAGGTGGATGCCGTCGGCGCCCACCGCCATGGCGATGTCCAGCCGGTTGTTGACGATCAGGAGGGCGCCCACCGCCGCGGTCTTGCGGCGGAACAGGAGGGCCTTCTCGTACAGAACCCGGTCGGCTGCCTCCTTGTCGCGGAGCTGGACGATGCGGGCGCCGCCGGCCAGCACAGAGTCCAGCCACTGCGCGTCGCTGCGGCCGTTGGCGAGTGCCTCGCAGGAAACCGGATAGAGGGTCACCTCGCGCAAAAATATTTCCATCCGCTGGCGGAGGAGGGGGCTTTCATTCATCTTGGGATCACCGGGGGAGAAATGCTGGGGGTCTTGCCTCAAAAGTATATTTCATTTATAATAACCGATTTGTAATTATATTTCACGCCGGGTTTCCAGGGGGCTTATCCGTTTTTCGACGGCCTCGGAAATGATGTGTGCATTCGGCGTGCAAGGTGCTAGAGGGCAAATTATGAGCGATATGCAGACAGACAAGAAAGCAAAAATCGAGCTGGACGGCAAGGTGTTTGAGTTGCCGATCATCGAAGGGATGGAGGGCGAGAAGGCCATCGACATCCGTTCGCTGCGGGCGCAGACCGGCTATATCACCCTGGACTCCGGATATATGAACACCGGCTCCTGCCGGAGCGGCATCACCTTCCTCGACGGCGAACGGGGCATTCTCCAGTATCGCGGCTATGCTATTGAGGAGTTGGCCGAGCACTGTACCTTTGTCGAGGTCGCCTACCTGCTGGTGCACGGCAACCTGCCTACGCCTGCCCAGTTGCGCAATTTCAGCGAGATGCTCGGCCGGTTCGCCATGATCCATGAGGACATGGTTCATTTCTTCGACCGTTTCCCGCCCTACGCCTCGCCCATGTCCATCCTCTCCTCCATGGTCAATTCGCTCTGTAATTTCTATCCGGAGATGACCGAGAATCCGCTGGACAACATCGACGCCATGGCCGCCCGTCTGCTCTCCAAGGTGCGGACCATTGCCGCGTTTTCCTATAAAAAAACCATGGGCCACCCGGTGGTTTATCCCCGGCATGACCTTTCTTACTGCGCCAACTTCCTGAACATGATGTTCGATTCGCCGGTGGCGCCTTACGAGATCAACGACAAGGTGGTGGCGGCCCTGAACAAGCTGCTTATCCTGCACGGTGACCATGAGCAGAACTGTTCCACCTCGACGGTGCGGCTGGTGGGCAGCGCCCGGGTCAACCTGTACGCCTCCATCTCTGCCGGGATCAGCGCCCTGTGGGGGCCGTTGCACGGCGGCGCCAATCAGGCGGTGATGGAGATGCTCGAGACCATTCATGCCGAGGGTGGCGGCTATCGGAAATTCATCGAGAAGGCCAAGGACCCCAACGATCCGTTCCGGCTGGTGGGCTTCGGCCACCGGGTCTACAAGACCCACGATCCCCGCTCGCGCATTCTCAAGCAGGCTTCCGAGGATGTCTTGGCCTCCATGAATGTGGTCGATGATCCGTTGCTGGAGATCGCCAAGGAACTGGAGGAAGTGGCGCTCCGCGACGATTATTTCATTGAACGCAACCTCTATCCCAACGTGGACTTCTACAGCGGCATCATCTATCGGGCCATGGGCATCCCCGCCAACATGTTCACGGTGATGTTCGCCCTTGGCCGTTTGCCTGGCTGGATCGCACACTGGATGGAGATGTGGAACGATCCCGACACCCGGATCGGTCGCCCCCGGCAGATTTACGTCGGGCCGCAGTTGAAGCCTTTTGTCCCCATGGCGGAGCGGACCGGTAATGAGTGATCGGCCACCGGCCAGGATTGCTCCGAGCAGCAGGCCGTCTCCTTGGGGAGGCGGCCTTTTTTGTTGGCTGGTATCCTGGGTGGTCAGGCGAGTGGGAACTTTTATTCCGGATTGCGGTCTGATATAATAGTTAATGTGGTAAATCCGTTGGTGTTTGCTGCCGACGGGCGAGATATTTTGTTTGCAGGTGGACAATATGGCCGGAATCAATTCGCTGTTGTCAACGCTTCAGCCCACGCCGTTGCAGGTCGGCGGCGCGCCGTCGACGGGCCGGGTGCCTACCGCGCCGCAAGGCTCGGAGCAGGCGCCGCCGCGGACAGGTCTTGGCGGTGACTCCTTTGCGCAGGGGCAGTGGTGGAAGAATCGCAGCCAGGCCGCGACGTCCG
>JAOUHH010000111.1 GCA_029865195.1 Desulfobulbaceae bacterium | reverse complement strand
AGATGGCCTCCCAAACCAAGCTCAACGCCGAAAACGCCACCCAGGCCAACCAGTTGGCCGGCCAGACCAGAAGTGCGGCCGAGGGCGGCAACGCCAAGATGCAGGAGATGGTCACCGCCATGGGTCAGATCAACGAGGCAGGCCAGAACATCTCGAAGATCATCAAGGTTATCGACGAAATCGCCTTCCAGACCAACCTGTTGGCCTTGAACGCGGCGGTGGAAGCGGCCAGGGCCGGCCGTCACGGCAAGGGCTTTGCGGTGGTCGCCGAGGAGGTGAGAAACCTTGCCGCCCGCAGCGCCAAGGCGGCCAAGGAAACCGCCGAGCTCATCGAGGGGTCGGTAGCCAAAACCAGGAACGGCACCGAGATCGCACAGTCGACCAGCGAGGCGCTGGCGGAGATCGTTGCCTCCGTCACCAAGGTAACCGATCTGGTCGGCGAGATCGCCGCCGCCTCAAACGAGCAGGCGCAGGGCATCAACCAAACCAACCAGGCGTTGGCGCAGATCGATCAGGTGACCCAGCAGAACACCGCCAGCGCCGAGGAGAGCGCCGCTGCCTCGGAAGAGCTTTCCGGACAGTCCATGCACATGAAGGAGATGATGAGCCGCTTCAAGATCAAGGACAATAGCCAAGGCCGCAGGCAACAGCAAAATTACTCGCAGACGAACATGGCAAGAATCCCGCAATACTCCCAAGAGGGAGTAGCAAAGCTTCCGGCGAATAGACTGGATTTCAATCCAAATGATGCTATCAACCTTGACGACTGAGATTCCAACAAGGATGAGTGGCACCCACCGCCAACCCCTGTCAGCACCAGAATGCGATAATCAAGCATTGCATTGACAGGGGGTTGGCGGCAGACTGCGTTTGCCAGAAGATAACCAAGCACCTATGGCCTGACAAGGTAAGGAAATATGTCTTGCGGGACAAGGAGGTGAAGGAATGGGTGTAAACCAGGAAGATAAACTACAAATCCCTGATGAGCGATGCAACGCCAATGACACCGGCAAGGTTAAGTATCTCACCTTCCATCTCGCCGGTGAGGATTACGGCATGGACATCGCCTTTGTCACCGAGATCATCGGCATGCGACAAATAATCGAGGTGCCGGGCCTGCCGGATTTCATCAAGGGAGTCATTGACCTGCGCGGCAAGGTCATCCCGGTCATGGACGTCAGGACCGATTGCAATCGACCAGAGACGGCTTACGATGAACGAACCTGTATTATCATCGTTGACATAAATTCCAAAGCCGTCGGGCTGGTGGCGGATCAAATAAACGTGGTCGCCGATATTCCACCGAAAATGTGGAATCGCAACCCCAAAAGCAGCAGGGCAAACAGATTTTTGGCAAAACAGAATGGAATAAATGAACGACAAGGCGAGGATTTAGCTCGCATAGACAAACGCAAAGATGACGACGAAAAAACCCAAGCTGAGCCATCTACCCGCCGATGATACTTGAAATAATCCCAATAAAATTGCTGATTAAAAATATTTACTATTTACAATTACGAAATACATGATATAAAATACGAACTTTCCCCCGTATTACATTAGTAAAAAAGCGATATGCTCATGAATCTTTTCTGCCACAATACGGCAAAAGAGTTCAGAAACTTGCCTTTCAAACTTGCCAGGTACTGAATGAAACAAGAAAAAATCGCCACTTTGCTCCCAGGCAACACCAAGCATCTTTCCAAAGAAAAACGCATCTTCGACCTGCGCGCTGAATATGCGATAACCGCCGTCAGCCTAGCCCTCGTCGCCGAACACAACCAACGCATTCTGGCCCTTTCCATCGATCCGGATCTGCCTCGTTATTTCGAGGGCAACCCGCGTCCCTTTCGCAAGATATTCACTCGACTGATCAAAACCGCCTTGCTTGCCGATGACGTCGATGTCGTAACGGCCAGAATCGACCATGAGGGTTCCGACAACCAGGGGAGATGCCTCCTCAAGCTGTCGATAACCGCCAACGGCCCCGGCATCACCCCGGCCGCGATGCATATCCTGCGGCAACCGACCCGGTCCGCAATCGCCGGCAGGTGCGATAAAAACAGTCATGCCCTCCTCGTTGTCAGCCGACAGGTGCGCCGAATGGGTGGCCAACTGCGGATTGAGAGCCTGCACGGGTGGGGTACGCGGTATGTGATCGAATTCAAGATCAACCAGTTTTCCGCCCCCCAGGTTTTTGCCACCGCCTCATAACGGCCACAACGCCTCCATGGCAAAAACTGTCTCTCGATTACGGACATTTTGCCATCCGCCCGATCATCTGTTACCCTAAGCATCGCTTGCCCGCTCCCTTCTTGGGCGCTCACTGACCCACTCCTTTTCAGGCAATAATCGATGATGCATTCGGTTTTCTTCTGGACCTCAAAACTTGCCTGGCTGTTGCTCTCCCCGGACAACATCCTGGTCGCCTTGCTTCTGCTCACCTGGTTTTTACTGCATCGCGGCGGCTCCAAGCGTTTGGCGAAACGACTGCTCACCCTTATCACCGCAGGCTGCCTGCTCATCGCCCTGCTGCCGGTGGGAGAATGGCTGCTCTTCCCTCTCGAAACACGCTTCCCGACCAACCCCGCACTGCCAAAAAAAATCGACGGCATCGTCGTGCTGGGCGGCGCTGAAGACCCCAACCTTTCATCGCTCTGGCAACAGGTGGAACTGGGGGACGGAGCCGAACGCTATCTCGCCTTCATGGCGCTCAGCCGCCGATTCCCCGACGCCAGGCTGATTTTCACCGGCGGCAGCGGCAGCATGCTCGATCAGCAACATAAAGCCGCCGATGTCGCCGCTACCCTTTTCCACGAAACAGGGCTGAACACCTCACGGATCATCTTTGAACGCGAATCGCGGAACACCTATGAAAACGCGGTTTTCAGCAAAAAGATCGCCATGCCCAAACCGGGTGAAAACTGGCTGTTGATCACCACCGCCTGGCATATGCCGCGCTCCATGGGCATCTTCAATCGTGCCGGTTGGCCGATGCTTCCCTACCCGGTGGATCACCGCACCGCCCCAGGCAACCTTCTTCGCTGCGAGCTCGCTTTCGCGGGCCATCTCGATGCTCTGCGGATAGCCATCAAGGAGTGGCTGGGCCTTGCCGCCTATCGACTCACCGGCAAAACAACCGCGTTTCTGCCCGGGCCGGAGACTCGTGCCACGGTGTCAAACCCTTGAAATGAAATCAAACCTTTACCATACGATTGCATTGCCTTTTTCAATCCTATTGGCTATAAATATTATTTTGTAATTTGCAAATACACAACAAGCGAAAAGCCAGCAACCACAAAGGACTGACAGGCAATGAAGGCAGAATATATAAACCCGTTTCTGAATGCCGCCAAAAACGTCATTCAGACCATGTCGCGGATTGAGGTCAAGGGCGGCAAACCCCAGCTCAAAACAGGCCACACCACCTTCGGCAAGGTTTCCGGCATCATCGGCATGGCCTCCACCAATATCGCCGGCAACATGATCATCAGCTTTCAGGAAAAATGCATCCTCAACATCGTTGGCAGCATGCTGATGGAGCCGGTCAAGGCCAGCATCGACGCCGATGTCGTCGACGCTGTCGGCGAGTTGACCAACATGATCTGCGGCGGTGCCAAGGCGGAACTCTCCAAGCTCGGGCACTCCTTTGACCTGGCCACCCCGACCATGATCGTGGGCGAGAATATCGAAATCACCAACTACTCTGATGCTCCCACCATCGTCATCCCGCTTTCCACCGCCCATGGGGATTTCGTGATCGAGGCCAACTTCTCGGAACACAAATAAACCCGCCCCCTCCGCTACGGGCTGCCAAAACAACAGGCACAAAAAAAGCCCCGCCCCTTTTTGAGGGAGCGGGGCTTTTTTTGTGCCGCTTAGGCCGGATCAATCCGCCGGCATGGCGATGGTGATCTTGGCGGCATCACGCATGGTTTTCAAGCTCTCCACCATGGCCTTCTGGGCCTTGGACTGCCGCAGATAGTTGTCGATACGCGGCCGGGCCTCGTCGAAGCTTACGGTTTCGGCATGTTTTTTGTCGGTGAGTTTGATCAGGTGATAGCCGAACTGGGTTTCGACAATCTCGCTGACCGCCCCCGGCATCATTGCAAACGCCGCGGTCTCGAAAGGCTTGACCATCTGCCCGCGGCTGAAATATCCCAGATCGCCGCCCTTGGCGTTGCTGGGACAATCGGAATTCTTTTTGGCCAAGGCGGCGAAATCGCCGCCGGCGACGATCTTCTTCCGCAGCCGCTCAAGCTTCCGACGAGCCTCCTTCTTGGTCGCCGCATCCGCCTCCGGCTTGACGGTGATCAGGATATGGCTGGCGCGCACCTGTTCGGGGGTGGCGAAGGCCGAAATATTGTTATCGTAATAATCCTTGACCTCCTGATCGGTCACCTTTGCCTTGTCGACAAACGCCTGATTGATATACTTTTCCACGGCCAGGCTCTGGCCGATCTTCTCCTTGATTCCGGCCTCGTCCAACGACAGCTGCGTCAAGGCTGCCTTGAACTCCTTGTCGCTTGGGAAACGTCCCTTGAAGCCTTTGAATTCGGCATCCAGGGCAGCCTGCTCGATCTTGATGCCGCTTTTTTTGCTCGCCTCATACAGCAGCGCCCCGTTCACGAGCTTATCGATCACCGCCTGCTTGATCTCCTTGGCGGAGGCGGTCTCTGCGGGTGATTGGCCTTGCGATGCAAAGTACTGCTCGGCGGAACGCATCTCACGATCAAAATCCTGGCGTGAAATAGAGACCCCGTTGACGGTCGCCACCACCGAAGCGCCATCCTTTGCAGGCGCCGACCACCCAAGCGCGGTTGTCCCGACCAGGATCGTCAGGGCGGCAATGGCCATCATCATTTTCCGGAACATAAACGTATTCTCCTTGTTGCGTTAAAGGTCAATTCACCGCCAACGAGAGCCAGGTGGCGACAAACAGGGTCAAACTGATCAATCCGTTCATAGTAAAGAATGACATCTGAATCCGCGATAAGTTCCGAGGATTGACGATCAAATGCTGGTAGAAGAGGGCCGAGCCGGTGATGGCGATGCCGATATAGTAAAAATAATTGAGTCCGCAGAGGATGCCGGTGGCGATGAAACAACCGAAAGCGGCCACATGCAGCAGCACGGCGAAACGGAACGCCTTTTCCCGACCGAAGCGGGCCGGCAGTGAAAAGAGACCGGCCTTGCGATCGAAATCGGCGTCGAGACAGGCATAAACGGTATCAAACCCCGCCACCCAAAGGATCACCGCCAGCGACAGGACCCAGGGGAAACCGCTCAAGGTCCCCTTCACCGCCACGAACCCGCCCAACGGTGAGAAGGCGAGCGCCACCCCCAAGACCATGTGACAGAGCCAGGTGAACCGCTTGGTGAGCGAATAGATGAAGGTCAGCGCCAGGGCAAAGGGCGACAGCAGCAGGGTGAGCGGGTTAAGATTGTAGCAGGCGAAGAAATAGAGCCCGGCGGCAATCACCACCATCGCCCATGCCTCGCTCATCTTCACCGTGCCGGCGGCCAGGGCGCGATCGACGGTGCGGGGGTTCTTCTTGTCGAACTCCACATCGACGATGCGGTTAAAGCCCATGGCGCTGGTCCGCGCCCCGCCCATGGCCAGCACCACCCAGCCGAAGACGGCGAGATCGGGCACCCCGCCGGCGGCCAGAAAGGCGCCGATCAGGGCAAAGGGAAGGGCAAATACCGTGTGCTCGAACTTGATCATCTCGAGCAGGATGGCGATCTTCTTTAACATCTCTTTTTCACCTGCATTGCAACGAATCAATCTCCCCAGCGCTTGGCGCCGGGAACCGCTATTCCCAGTTGATCACAAATCCGCACCGCAAAGGCCCGCGCCATCTCGGCGATGCTTTGCGGCTGATGATAAAAGGACGGCATGGCCGGGCAGATCGTCGCCCCGGCATCGTGCGCGGCCAGCATGTTCTGGAGATGGGTGCGGTTGAGCGGGGTCTCCCGCACCACCAGCAGCAACGGCCGGCGCTCCTTCAAGGTGACGTCGGCGGCGCGATGGATGAGGTTGGCGGAGATGCCGCCCGCCACCGCCGCCAGGGTCCCCATGGTGCAGGGCATCACCACCATCCCGTCAAAGAGACTCGATCCCGAAGAGATGGGGGCGGCAAAATCCTTCACATCGTGCCACCGGGCGACATAGGGGGCGAGGTCGGCCACCGTCTGCCCAAGCTCCAGCCGCAGCACCTGCTCTCCCGCCTCGGAGATGACCCCGTGCAGTTCCACCCCGGCCTCGTGCATCAGCCGCATGCACTCGACGGCATAGAGTGAGCCGGTGGCCCCGGTTATGGCGAAGATAATCCGCTTCTTCATTTGACGCCAACGTAGATGGAAACAATCCCGAAGGTCAGGGGACGACGATGGACCTGGGCAAAGCCGGCCTTTCGGATCATCCCCAGCAACTCCACCGGCTCGTAGAACTCGGCGATGGAACTGGCCAGATACTCATAGGCCTCCTTGTCGCCGGAAACAAGCCCCGCCACCTTGGGCAGAACCTTGTTCAGATAAAAGGTGTAGAGGGGCTTGATCACCGGGTTGGTGGGCCGCGAGAACTCCAGGATCAGCAGCTTGCCGCCGGGCTTGAGCACCCGGTGCATCTCGTTCAACCCCTGCTGGGTGTTGCCGAGATTGCGCACCCCGAACGCCACCGTGATCCCCCAGACCGCGTCGGTCCGCACCGGGATCTCCTCGCCGTCGCCGACCACCGGCTGGATCCGCTCCTGCCGCTCGTCGCGGGGCAGGCTCTTGACCCCGGCCCTGAGCATGTCTTCACAAAAATCAACCGCCAACACCTGCCGTCCCTTGGCCTGCCTGGACAACTCAAGCGAGAGGGGCAGGGTGCCGGCACAGAGGTCGAGCACCGGCCCATCCGGGAACATCTTCAACTCCCGGGTGGTGAGCCAGCGCCAGTAGCGGTCAATCTGAAAGCTCAATACCGAGTTCAGGAAATCGTAATCGGAGCTGATGGAGGAAAACTTTTCCCTGACAAAGGTTTTCTTTTCTTCAGGCGTTCGCATAGGTGTCAATCATCCGCATATTTTGAGGGGCAGGGCCTCCAGCACCCCCTCCCCTCGCTTGATAAGATATTCGTAAAAACAGCGTAACGCTTCCTGTTTCTGTGGGCCAAGATCATACTCCAGGCCGCGCAGATACTCAAAACATTCCTCAACCGGCATGGGAATCCGCGGCGCCACCATGGCGCTGATGGCCCGCAGTTCCTGTTTGCCCTCGGCGATACAGCGGAGCAGCTCCTGATGGATCTCCACCACCGAATCGAAGTCGGAGGCGCAAAAATCCTCACGCACCGCCCAAACCGCAAAGACAAACGGCAGGCCGGTATGCCGGTGCCAGGTCTCGCCGAGATCGATCCGATACGGATACCGGGCATGGTTGCGCATCCGCAACGCCTCGTCACCGATCACCAGCACCGCCGCGGGCTGTTCGACGCCCTGAGCGCAGTCGGCGACGGTGCCAACCTGATAGCGGGGGCGAACGCCGTAAAACTCTTCCAAGACGATCTTGACCAGACTCACCGAGGTCTGGGACTGGGAGCTCAAGAACACCAGCCGACCGTCGAGTTCCGCCGGGGCCACCGACGACAGCAGCAGCACACTGCCCACCGGCCCGGAGGCGCTGATCGAGAGATCGCCGAGGATCTTGTAGGAGCCGGGATGCACCGCGTACTCATGGGAGGAAAAAAAACCCAGATCGAGCTCACCGGCATACAGCATCCGGTTCAGGACCGCCGGTGTCGCCTCGGTCACCTGCCAGTCGGGACGTTGCACGGTCCGCCGCCACACCTCGTAGAACGGGGCGGTGTTGATGAAGTTGACCATGCCGATCCGCGCTTTTACCCGCATCATCTCACCTTACAGCCATGTGACCGCCGCGTTGTTGCCGACGGAGACCAAAAACTCGAAGAGATCCCTGCCGGGCCCGTCATAGGCAACGGCAAGAAGCGACGCCTTCTTACCGGCGGCCAGGGTCCCGTAGTCACCAGCTCTGCCGAGGGCCTGCGCGCCGCCCCTGGTGGCCATGGCAAAGACCGTTGCCGGGTCCAGAGCAGGGTGATCTTCCATCATAACACGCATCTCCCGCCATATGCTCAAAAGCGGGTTGCTGGCAAGGCTGTCGGTGCCGATGGCCGGCAAGATCCCGGCCGCAAGCAGCGCAGGCACCGGCGCCCGGCCCACCCCCAGAAAACGGTTGCTGCCCGGACAGAGACAAACCCCGCTCCGCCGTCCGGCAAGGAGGGCGATATCATCGCCCCCCACCTGTACGCAGTGGACGCAGAGGGTCTCTGCATCGAGCACCCCGAGCCGGTCGAGATAG
>JAOUHH010000112.1 GCA_029865195.1 Desulfobulbaceae bacterium | reverse complement strand
CTTTGCCGGTGTGCTTGCGGCACTGGGGGAATATTTTTGCTCCGGCGGTCTTTCACTGCCGCGTCATTCGCCATGGCGACAACTTGGGCGCAGGTCCATTTTGTCGCGCTGTGGCGGCGTTTATGCTGGAGAAATTTTCTGATTAGCGATAATGTAATACCAGTAAAAATGATGTGGTTGTATCCTTTGTCAGGTTGGTTTGTTTTTTCCCAATGCCTTTTGGGAAGAGTTGCCGGAGAGTAAAATGCGTTCTGTTTTCCTTGTTTGTCTATCAACGGTGGTGGTCCTGCTTGCCGGAGCATCGTCTCATGCCGCCGACCAGCCGCAGGATGCCGACCAGGCCCTGCTGGATCTCTATTTTCCCAGCGACGAGACGGTCGAGGTCGCCACCGGTTCGCCCAAGCCGCTTTTGCAGGTGGCGGAAAACGTTACCATCATCGATCGCGATGAGATCGAGGCCATGCATCTGCATACCGTGGCCGAGGTGCTCGACCGGCAGGGCGGCGTCATGCTCGCTTTTGCCGGCAGAGACTATGGGGCGGTCGTCAATTATCATTTCCTCGGCACCCGCTCCCGCCACACCACCGTCCTTCTTGACGGCATCCGCATCAACGACGCCGCCGGCGGCACCCCGATCACCAACTTCATCCCGCTGGGGATTGTCAAGCGCATCGAGATCATCAAGGGGCCGGCCTCCTCCACCTGGGGCTCGGCCCTGGGCGGGGTGGTCAACATCATCACTAGGGAGCCGGGCCGTTTTGCCACCCCCACCGGCGAGGCTGCCGCTACCTACGGAGCTGGCGCCAGCCGCGAACTGAGCCTGGATGTGGCCGGTGCCGCCGGCCCGGCCAGCTACTATCTTTACGGCGGCGGCATGCGGTCCGACGGCATCCGCCTCGATCGCTCCTTTGACCGGCAGAGCCTGTACGGCAAGGTCAAGGTCGCGCTTCCCAACCGCTCCTCCCTGTCGCTGACCGGCGGTTTCAGTGACCCGGAGCGTCGTATGTTGAACTGGAGCGATGGCTGGGGTATCCCCAACTTCGATCTCTACGTGCAGAGTAGTCATGAGAATTATTGGGGCGCGGTTGCCTACGATGCCCCGCTGGGTGAGCAATATTCCTTGCATCTGGCCCTGCAGCGGTTCCAGCGTGATTACAGGCAGAACTACCATTCCCTGGGGGGCGCTGCCGGGCCGGCGGATGAGTTTGTTTTCGGACAGCGTTGGGACGAGTACACCACCTCCCTGGTCAGCCGTCTTTCCTGGGCAGGCGAGCACGCCAGCGGCAACCTGGGCTTTGAGACCAACCGCAGCCGGATGGTGAGCGAGGACTCCTACGGCGTACTATGGGGGCCGTCCACCACCGTTGCCGCCCCGGAGTTTGAGGAGCGTCGCGGCCTCTACGGCAACGCCACCCTGCTCTTCGGCGATTTGACCCTGTCGCCGGGGCTGCGTTACGACTTCCATTCCCGTTCCGAGGAGTTCGTCAGCCCGTCCCTGGGGATGACCTACAGCCTCAGCCGGGATACCCTGCTCCGGGCCTCTGTGACCCGGGGCTTTGCCGCCCCCTATCTGGCCACCTTCGCCAACAATCCCGGCCTCAAACCCGAGCAGATCTGGGCCTATCAGGGCGGCATCGAGACCTTCCGTTTCCCCCCGCTTCGGCTCAAGGCCACCCTCTTCTACCAGGAGGTGGCTGATGGCTGGGATATGGGTGCTTTGCCATGGCAGAACACCGGGGTCATCCGCTGGCGCGGCGCGGACCTGGAAGCGGAAACCGCCCGCTATCACGGTCTTTCCCTGCGCGGCAACCTCACCTATACCGAGGAAGACAGCATAAAAGACGGCACCGTCGATCTCTCCAACGACGAGATGTACACGGCTAATCTGGTATTCGATTACGCAAACGAGGCCAGCGGGGTGAAGGGGCAACTGGTCGGGCATTACGTGAGGATGGGCGAGTCGGTCAAAAACGAGTTGCCCGCCGACAACAACATCCTCTGGGACCTGACCGTCGCCAAGGCCTTTGCCGCCGGGAGGAGCGGCCAGGCCGAGATCTTTGTCGCCGTCCACAACCTGTTCGCCGTTGGTCAGTACTGGGATTACGAGTACCCCAATGCCGGCCGTTGGCTGGAGTGCGGCCTGACCTTTCGCTATTGAGCGCCTCGCGGCGCTTGCCGTGGTCTCAAGGGGAAGGGGAGAGAGGCTCCCTTTCCATGTGTGAACCTGAAAAGTGAGGAGGTAAGGAAAATGATCGTCCTGAACCAGGGGAAAAACGTCAAGGTTGTTGCCGCCATGGAAGTTTGTTGTGTCGGGAAGCCGGTGAATCCCAAGTAAGCAACGTGGCAACATTTGCAAACGAACACCCAAAAGGAGAGCCGTCCGGCTCTCCTTTTGCCTTTTGGTATTTGCCCTTGCGGAAAAGGAGTACCGGATGCCGCTGACCCCTTACCTGTTCTGTTGTGATCACCCCAGTGATGCAGCCCTGAAGATCTTGTTCGCTACCAAAACCGGGGCGCTGATCCTGTTGCCCACCGAGGTTTGGCAAGGGTTGCAAGGTGGCGAGGTGGCTCCCGAACTGGGCGCCGAGCTGACCATGATGGGCTTCTGGGTTGCCGACCCGGTCGCGGAACGCCAGGAGGTTCAGCGCTACCTTGACGACATCAACCGTTACAAAACCACCCTCACCGTGGCGGTGATTCTCGGCATGGCCTGCAACTTTGCCTGCCGTTACTGCTACGAAGGGGCGCAAAAGGGCGATCTGGCGATGACCGATCAGACCGCCGCGCAACTGCTTGCCTATCTGCAAGGCCGCTTCGGGCCGGGGAAAAAGAAGCTCTGTCTTGATCTCTACGGCGGCGAAACCCTCCTTTACAAGAACCGGATCATCGAACTTGCCCGGGCTTTGAAGCCCTTTGTCGAAGCGCAGGGCGGTGAATTTCTCTTCAACATCGTTACCAACGGCTCGCTTCTCACCCCCAAGGTGGTGGAGGAGTTGCTTCCCTGGGGGCTGGGCGGGATCAAGGTCACCCTCGACGGGTTGCCGGACAATCACGATCATTTTCGCCCCTTCAAATCGGGTCAGGGGAGTTTCGAGGTCATCGTCGATAATCTGGTGGCAGTCGCTGCCAAGGCCAAGATCCGACTGGGTGGCAACTACACCATCGACAACTATCGCGACTTCCCCAAGGTTCTCGATCTGCTGGCCCGGCGCGGTCTGACCCCTGACAAGTTCGAGGTGGTCAACTTCAACCCGGTGATGTCGGTCAAGGACAAGATCGCCCGTAACGAATACATGGGCGGCTGCGCCGGTATGCATGAGCCGTGGCTGATCGAGGCCGGGCCCTATATCCGCGAGGAGGTTTTCAAGCGGGGCTATGCCATCGGTGAGCTTGGTCCCGCGCCCTGCGCGGTGGAGATCAACGACGCCTTCACCGTCCATTACGACGGCTCCCTTTACAAATGCGCGGTGCTGGTCGGCCACGAGCAGTTCCGGATCGGGCATCTCGCCACCGGGATTGATGAGGCGGGCTTGGCGCGCCACGAACCCTTGCACTGGCAGCGGGAGGCGAAATGCCGGGAGTGTGTTTACCTGCCCATGTGTTTCGGCGGCTGTCGTTACAGTGCCTATCAGCGTGACGGGCATATGCGGCATGTCGATTGCCAGAAGGAATTCTTCGACGCCACCCTGGCGACCATGCTCCGGCAGGAACTCAAATATCGCTACGGCCAGGGGTGAGGTGCGGCCCCCGGCCCCCATCCCCATAATGTTTCCGGCAAATAAAAAGGGGGCGCCCTGACTGGACGCCCCCTTCATCGTTGATATGTGCCCCCGGCTCAGGTCAGCTGCCGTGGTTGCGTAGCTGAATCATCCTGCCCCTTGGCGCCGCCGTGGCCCTGCCCCTCGACCATTTCGGTGAGTTCGACAATGATCTGGCGCAAAACCATGGTCTGGCCCAGCACCGCCTCGGAGGCGGCGGCCAGTTCCTCGGAGTTGGCGGCAAGCTGCTGGGTGCCGGTGTCCATCTCGCCAACCGCCCGGTTGATCTGAACAATGCCCTGGGTCTGTTCGCGGGAGGCGGTGGATATCTCCTCGGTCAGCACGCCGACCTTGGCCGCGCCCTCGGTGAGTTCCTCCTGCTCCTTGGCGAGCAGTTCCATTTTGTGCAAGCCCTCGTTGACGTTCTTGATCGCTTGTTCGATGAGGCCGCTTGAGTTGCGGGCCGAATTGGTGGTGCGCTGAGCAAGGTTGCGGACCTCTTCCGCCACCACCGCGAAGCCCGCGCCGTGATCGCCGGCCCTGGCCGCCTCGACCGCGGCATTGAGCGCCAGCAGGTTGGTCTGGAAGGCGATGGATTCGATCTCTTTGATGATATTGGCGATCTTGTCGCTGTCTGCCTTGATGTTGTTCATGCTTTCCCGCATGGAGCGCATGCCGGCATTGGCCTCGGCGTTGATCTCTGCGTTGCGCTTCATGGCCGCGTTGGCCTCGCCGGAGTTGGCGTCGTTGCGGGCGATCATGGAGGTGATTTCCTCAAGCGAGGCACTGGTTTCCTCCAGGGAGGCAGCCATCTCCGAGGCCATCTCGGCCAGGGAGTTAGAGGCGGTGGAGGTGCTGCCGGCCTCGGCGTTGATCATGTCGGCGTTCTGATTGAGTTCCTGGACGATCTTGTTGACGGTGGTGACGATCTTTTGCACGAAGAGGATGGAGAGGAACGCCACCGTGATGATACTGGCGATTCCGCCCAGGGTGAAGAAGAGGCGGAATTCGTTGACCTGGTCGATGCTTTCCCGCTCCATGATCTCCTGGGCCGAGCGCAGTTCCTCGATCACATCCTTGGTATTGTTCATGAAAACGTAGAAATGTTCGAAATACTCACCGCCGATCAGTTCCTCGGCCGTGTCAGGGTCATCATCGGCCAAGGCCGGCAGAATCTGCTCGTGGATGATCTTCTTCATCTCTGCCCAACTGGCCTGGGATTTCTGGAGCTGGTTGGTGATCTTGACGCTTCGTTCTTGCACGTGGCAGGAGGCACAGTGATAGGTGCTTTTGCCGTGGGGCTTGGTGAAGTGGTCGCCGTTCATCTCGTTTAGAAGCAGGTCGAGCCGGTCGGCGGTGGAGGTGAGGCTGTTTATGGTATCCGGATCGTAATCCATGATCTGCGATTTGAGGATGCTGTTGAGCAGGTTGACGTTGAGGCGGGTGCGCGCCAAATCGTCAATGAATTCGCTCTTAAGGGCGATACCCTCGTAAGTCTTGCCGCCGATCTGCACCCGGGCGATGGTGGTCTGGCCCATGATGATGCTGATGATCAGGGAGAGGATGATGAAGCTGACCAGACCGAAGAGCTTTTTTCGAAGGCTTAAGCCTGCAATCCAATTAATCATCGCAACCCTCTTGGGAGTAGCTGTTTGATAAATCGCCGGTGACGCGGCTAAGCGACGATCCTGCCTGATTGGAAAGATTCACGTATAGGTTACTTAAAATGTAACAGGAGAATTTGCAAGGTTTAACTGGCGGGATTGGACTGCGTCTAGGTCGAAATTTAGAATGGATTGAGCGAAGCGCCTACGGAGGGTGCGGGGTTCCGTAGGCGCGGTTTTTTGCCGCAGGGTTATTTGTATTTTTTGCGCGCCTTGGCAAAGGCCTTCTTGAGATCCTCGGCCGCTTTTTCCAGCGCCTTTTTCATGATCTTCCAGGCCTCGTCGCTGGAGGCCATAAACTCCTTGAGCTGGCCCTGCAGTTCGTTCTTTTTGGCGGTCAATTTTTTGATGTCGTCCTCATGTTCGGCTTTGAGGGCGCCGGCTGCCTTCTCGGCCTTTTTCTTCAGTTCGTCAATGCTTTCTCCCCACTCTTTAAGTTGGGATTCGATTTTTTGTCGGTACGCTTCTCTGGTTTCCATAAACAGTCTCCTTCTGGGTGGATTTTTAAATAGTATACGTCCGGCCGAAGGCGTGGAGCAATGGTTTTGCGTGACCGGTTATTGTTTATCGTCATCGCCGTCCGTGCCGCCGGCGTCACACATCTCCACGGCGGCATGCATCCGATGGTAATGGCCGCGCCGGGCCATCAGGCGGTCGTGATCGCCCTCCTCGATGAGCCGGCCTTGTTGGAGGACGATGATCCGGTCGGCGCGGCGGATGGTGGAGAGGCGGTGGGCAATGACGATGCTGGTGCGGTTGCTGATGGTGGTGGCGATGGCCCGCTCGATGAGGATTTCGGTGGCCGAATCGACGTTGGCGGTGGCCTCGTCCAGCACCAGGATGCGCGGGTCGCGGGCCAGGATGCGGGCCAGGGCGAGGAGTTGGTGCTGGCCCGCGGAGAGGGTGAGCCCCCCTTCGCCGATGACGGTGTCGAGCCCCTGCGGCAGCCGGGCCAGTGTCTCGTGCAACTGGGCGTCGGCCAGCACCTGGGCGAGTTGGTGGTCGGCAAGGGGATGGCCGAGGAGGATGTTGTCGCGGATGGTGCCGGGGACGATGAGGACGTCCTGCATCACCAGGCCGACCTGCCGGCGGAGCCAGTGCGGGTCGAGGTCGCGCAGGTCGGTTTCGTCGATGAAGACCCGGCCGCCGGTGGGATCGTAGAAGCGTTCCAGCAGGTTGATGAGGGTGGTTTTGCCGCTGCCGGTGGCGCCGACCACGGCCACGGTTTCGCCCGGGCGGATGGCGAGGTTGAAGTCGAACAGAACCGGCTCTTCCGGCCGGTAGCCGAAGGAGACACTTTCAAACCGCACCCCCCCGGTGAGTTTCTCCGGCCGCAGCGGAGCGGCGGGGGCGGGGAGCGCGCTTTTGGTATCGAGAAGCTGAAAGATCCGTTCCGCCGAGGCCATGGCCGACTGGACGATGGAGTATTTTTGCGACAGCTCGCGCACCGGCTGGAAGAAGAGCCGCATGTAGGAGAGGAAGGCGACCAGCATGCCGAGGCTCATCCGTTGGCGGACGATCTCGCCGCCGCCGTACCAGATGATCATGGCGATGGCCAGGGCGCTGAACAGCTCGATCATCGGCATGAAGATGGCGAAGATGCGGATCTGGCGGTTGGCGAGGGCAAGGTATTCGTTGTTGAGGAGTGAAAAGCCGTTCAGGGTCGGCTCCTGACGGTGCAGGAGCTGGATGATGCCGAGGCCGGCCAGGGACTCCTGCAGGTAGGAGTTGAGGCGGGCCAGCCGGGTGCGGAGGAGTCGCGAGATGTGCCGGGCCAGCCGGCTGAACCAGTAGATGTTGGCGAAGATCATCGGCAGCAGGAGGGCGAGGAGCAGGGCCAGCCGCCAGTCCATGACGAACAGCACCACCAGGATGCCGAGCAATCGCAGCGAATCGTTGAACAGGGAGACGATCACCGAACTGAACATCTCGTGCATGTTCTGGATGTCGTTGGTGAGGCGGGTAACCAGTTTGCCGCCCGGGTTGTTGTTGAAGAAGGCGAGGTCGAGATCGAGCAGGTGCCGGAAGAGGCGTTGGCGCAGGCGGTGCATGGTTTGCTGGCCGGACCACTCCAGGGCGATGGCCTGCAGGAAGGTGGCGGCGAAATCGGTAAGGCTCAAAGCGAGAAAGAGCAGCGCGATGCCGACCAGGCCATCGATGCGCGCCAGGGGGGGCAGGGTGTCGTTGACGATATAACGGTCCACCGCCAGCCGCATCAGGTGCGGCAGGGCAAGGCCCGCTCCCGCCGCCACCAGGGCGAGGAGGATGGCGCCGACGACCCAGGGGGTCTGCGGGCCGATCAGGGCAAGGACGCGGCGCCAGAGGGCGAGGTCGCCCACCTTGTTGAGCCGGTCTTCCTCGAAGTAGCCGAAATCGTGCCGCATCACCCCTCCTCGCCGTCGGCGGACGGCCTATCGGTCTGATGGCGGTGGATGGTGGCGTAGAAGTCGTTGTCGGCAAGCAGTCGGGCGTGGGGGCCGCAACCGACCACCTTCCCCTGTTCGAGGACGATGATCTGGTCGGCGTCTGCGAGTACCGCCAGCCGGTGGGAGGCGATGATGCAGATGCGGTCGGCGAGGTAGGGGCGGATGGCGGCGATGATCCGCTGCTCGGTAGTCTGGTCCACCGCCGCCAGGGTGTCGTCCAGGATCAGCACCGGCCGGTCGAGGAGCAGGGCCCGGGCCAGGGCGAGCCTCTGCCGCTGGCCGCCGGAGAGCCGGACGCCCTTCTCGCCGATCAGGGTCTGGTAGCCGTCCGGCATCGCCTCGATCTCCTGGTCGATGGCCACGGCCTGGGCAACCGACCTGATCTCCGCAAGGCTTGCCTCAGGGCGGCCGAGGCTGATGTTGTTGGCGATGGTGTCGGCGAAGAGGGTGGTTTCCTGCGGCACGTAGGCGATGCGGTCGCGCAAGCTATCGATGCCGATCCGGTTGATGTCGATG
>JAOUHH010000110.1 GCA_029865195.1 Desulfobulbaceae bacterium | reverse complement strand
GTTCGGTTGTTTCGGCAAGCGGCAGGAGCACGGTGACGGTTGTCTCACCTGGCACGCTGGTGTCGAGTGTAATTTCTCCGTTCTGGGTTTTGGCAATCAGGGCTGCCGAATAGGTGCCGAGGCCGGTGCCGCCTTTTTTGCCGGCGGTGACGTCTTTTTCAAAGAACCGGCTGCGGATTTCTTCCGGTACGCTGCCGTAATTATGGATGCCAATTGCTCCCATTCCCTGAATGCGGGTAAGGCTGATGGTGATCGGTTGCCGATCCGGATTGGCCTCGATACTGTTCTTGATGAGGTTTGCGAAGAGGGAGTAGCAGAGCAGATTGTCTCCGGAGAGAAGAAAAGAAACGTCTTGTTCCATGTCTGCGGGAGGTGTGACCCTGATCAGCTCTTGCAGGGTTGGGTCGTTAAGGGTCTGCTCGTTGACGATATTGTGCAGGATATCAAGGACTGCAATGGGTTTGGCATCCAGTTCGTAGGTGCCTTTCTCCATCTTGTACAGATCCAGGGACAGGTTGATCATGTCCAGCATCTTGTAGCCGGCGGTTTCGATCAACTGCAGCATGCGGTATTGCTGATCGGTGAGGTTGTCTGCCATTTTGATGAAGGACGGGACGCCGATGATGGCGTTCAAGGGGCCTTTCAGATCGTGACGGGTGATGCGGTCGATGTCATCCTTGAGCTCGATGGTCTCGGAGAGCAGGCGGTTTTTTTCCTCAAGTGCCTTGCGGGCCCTGGCCAGTTCGAGATGGTTTTTGATCCGAGCCCTGACAATGGCGCCCTTGATCGGTTTATGGATATAGTCCACCGCCCCTAGCGCCAGGCCATTGGTTTCATCCTCCTGTTCACTCAGGGCGCTGATGAAGACCACCGGTATATGCCTGGTGTGTTGGTTTGTCTTGAGCTTTTCACAGACTTCATAGCCGCTGATATCAGGCATCATGATGTCGAGAAGGATGATATCCGGTTGCAGGGCGGCGGCCATGGATAGGGCCAAGCGTCCGTCGGTTGTTGAGATAATGACGTATTCGCTTCCCAGGATACGCTCGAGGAGGGTGATGTTGTCCTGGACGTCGTCCACGATCAGGATTTTTGGCTTGTCGGTGTCGGTGGGCATGGGTTCCCTGGTTTTATGTGTATCAGTGGGGATGGCTGAGACAGAGGGATGTTTTTATCATAAGCCTGACAATAAAATGATTCAAGTGGGATTTGGCGATTCCGACTGACCGGGTGCAGTGGAGCGCGGTTGTTGCCGGTCATTTTGTGCCGCCCAGAGGGTAAATTGTTCCCAACTGGGGGCCTGTTTCCGTGTCCGAATTGGTAATGTTTTAGATATTTTCTTTTAATATTGGGATGTTGTGTGGTTGGCATGCCGTTTGCTTAATGTTTGTGCAGATGGGTTAATGCTCTTTTTTCAACAGAGGCGGTGAAGTATGTCGATCAACAGCATGTTATTTAATGGTCTGAGCGGTGTGAACAGCATGTCTGGGCAGATGGGGGTTGTGGCGGATAACGTCGCCAACGTCAACAGCGTTGCCTATAAGACCTCACAGATTAGTTTTGCGGATATCCTGAGCAACACTTACGGCAGCATCGGGCAGATCGGCACCGGGTCGACATCTCATGCCGTCATCAAGGATTTCTCGGTCTCGACCTTCGAAACGACCAACCGGTCGACGGACATGGCCATCAACGGCAATGGCTTTTTCATGCTCAACGATCCAACCCAGACGGAGATGCTGTATACCCGAGACGGTCAGTTCCGGGCCGCGGAGGTTACCGGCGACCCGACCGCGCCCTACAAGTTGGTCAACCCGGCCGGATACTTCGTGCAGGGTGTCAACACCGGTTCGTTGGCGAATCCCACCGGCGTTGTCGAGGATATTGTGATCGCCAACAAATCGTTGCCCATGGCGACTGAAAGCGTCACGCTGGCGCTGAACCTGCAGAATAGTCCGGCCAGCGTGGAGGCAACCGAGTCGAATCTTTTTTCAAATTGGGACGGGACGATCATGACGGCCGGGGAACCCAATCCCATTCCTGAATCAGCCTACGATTTCAAGAGTATCATCAAGATATACGATAACAGCAGCGACAATAAAGGCTATGACCTGAATATCTATTTTGATCACACCTCGCAGAACAATGAGCGCGAGTTCCTGATTACCTGCGATCCGACGGTTGATCGGCGGTTGATCGGCACCACCGGTGTCCGCTACAACGATGGCGGGGTAACGGTCAACAAGGGAGCCGGAGCGCTGCTCTACGGACGACTCAGCTTCAGTTCCACCGGCGAACTCGCCAAGCTGACCTGCTGGGATGTGCCGGCCGACGGCAACCTGGTCCCCACCGCCGCCAATCAGATCGATCTTGGCCGGGGAGAGGGGTTCTACAGTTTCGAATTCAATATGAGCGGGGTGGGGCCGAATCTTTCATCGACAATCAGTTTTGGCACTGCCCCCAAGCCGCAGAGTATCAACAGTCCAGGCGCGGCCTTGGTGGATGTGGGTTCCGAAAAAATCACGCTTGTTTCGGACAGCACGGGGTGGGACAAGATCTATGACGCCAACGGCAACAAGGTGCAGTCCGGCGACGTGATCAGTTTTGCCGGCAGCAATGGCGATGGCACCCCGGTTTCTTTTGCCTATACGGTGAATTTCAGCAACACGGTGGGGGATCTGCTCTCTTCCCTGGCGAGTCAGTTCAACTGTAAGGCCACCATTGTCGACGGCGGTCTGAAATTGGAGGATCTGGTGGTCGGCGACAGTCAACTGGCCATCAATTCCATCACCTATCGTGACGGCAGCGGCTTGAGCCCTGCCGCCAATCCGTCCCTGGCGCAGGTGTTCGGTGCCGAAGGCAGCATGTTCGAGACGATCCAGGACGACCGATCGCAGCCAGCTGCCATCTGCACCACCAGCTACGCCGTTGCCTCCAAGGATCTCTACAAGGAGCAGGATGGATATGGGGTTGGCTATCTCATGGATGTGCGGGTCGATAAGCATGGCGTGGTCAGCGGCATGTATTCAAACGGTAAGGAGATAGAGCAGGCGCAGGTGATGTTGGCGGATTTCGTTAATTATGGCGGCCTGCGGGCGGTCAACGGCAACAGCTATCTGGCCTCGGACGAAGCGGGAGCGATCACCATTGCCGCCGCCGGTGAAAACGGGGTTGGCGAGATTACCGGCAACGCCCTGGAGATGTCAAACGTTGATCTCGCCCGCCAGTTCGTGACGCTGATTACCACCCAGCGGACGTTCCAAGCCAATTCGGTGTCGATCAAGACTGCCGATGAGGTCTACCAGACGGCTCTGCAGATGTTGCGGTAAGATATTCGCGGGAGGGCTTTGGGAGCAGAGCTGCGGCCGCCGACTCGGGGAGGTGGTCGAAGAAATTCAGAGGGATTTGAAGTTTTTGAGCATCAGCTGGATATATCTGTTCTCTTCTTCCGGAAACCTGGCAATCACCTCTTTCCCTTTTGTGCCCCGGGAGCGATTGTAAAGCTTGTGGACGGAGCACGAGGTGCAGTAGCCGAGTTTTTGGGCCACCGATCCCTGCACCTCGCCACCGCAAAGGGTGCCGGCGATTGCCCAACAGCTGTGCCCCATTCCTTCTCTGGAGGCGATGCATTCGCCAAGCTCTTCCATTTTTGCGCCGCCATGCTCGCGGCCGCATCCGGTTATTTCCCAGCAGTTCGCCAATGCTTCGTCCATCATGTAATTGTTCCCTGCCATCGATGTGGATCGGTTTGATTACTGTCTGGAGTTACGTTGTCTTTCATAACTATGACAACAGGTGTCTGCCTGTCAATCAAAAAGCGCTGTGGGCGCGTTTTGCGCTACATTGGCCGGGTAAACTGGACAGGGCACTGTTTTTGGGGCATAGTTTGGGGAATCGCAATCTGTAAACATTTGTCACTCTTGAGCAGCCGAGGTATCCCGTATGGGAATCGCCGCCGATATCGTTATCCTTGTTGTTGTCGCCTTGTTCGGGGCCTTGCTGGCCCAGCGTTTCAAGCAGCCGTTGATCCTCGGCTATATCCTGGCCGGGATCGTGGTCGGCCCCCATACCGGCGGAATCTCCATCAACGACAGCCATGAGATCGAGCTGCTGGCCGAGATCGGCGTCGCCCTGCTCCTCTTTGCCTTGGGGCTTGAGTTTTCCCTCGCCGAACTGAAGCCGGTGCGCAAGGTCGCCCTCATCGGCACCCCGATCCAGATCCTGCTCACCATGACTCTGGGTTTCGGGATCGGCCGCTATCTGGGGCTGCCTGTCCAGCAGGCGTTGTGGCTGGGGGCGTTGATTTCGCTTTCCAGTACCATGGTGGTGCTCAAAACGATGATGAATCAGGGCGTACTGGGAACGCTGTCCAGTCGGGTGATGATCGGCATGCTCATCGTCCAGGATCTGGCGGTGGTGCCGATGATGATCATCCTCCCCCAGTTGAGCGACCCGCAGGGCGGTCTGCCACTGCTCGGGATCGCGGTGGTCAAGTCGGCGGTTTTTCTCTTCCTGATGTTCTATCTCGGCACCCGCATCCTGCCCAGGCTTCTGGCCGTTGTCGCCCGGTGGAACTCGCGGGAGCTCTTTATCCTCACCATCACCGCCATCGGCCTCGGTATCGGCTACGCCACCTATCTCTTCGGCCTTTCCTTTGCCTTCGGCGCCTTTATCGCCGGCATGGTCTTGAGCGAGTCGGATTTCGGCCATCAGGCCCTCAGTGACATCATTCCCCTGCGCGACATCTTCGGTCTGCTCTTCTTCACCTCGGTGGGTATGCTCCTCGATCTCCAATTTATGGTTGGGCACTGGCGGGAGATCATGATCCTCGGTTTTGTGGTCTCGGTGGGCAAGGGCACCATCTTCGCCGTGCTCGCCAGGCTGTTCGGTTATGCCAATATCGTCCCCCTGGCGGTGGGGCTTGGTCTGTTCCAGGTCGGCGAGTTTTCCTTTGTTCTCGCCCGGATGGGGCTTGAAACCAAGGCCTTCGGCAATGACCTCTACTCGCTGGTGCTGGCCACATCGGTGATCAGCATGGCCGCCACCCCCTTCCTCTCCGCCCTGGCCGCGCCGCTCTACAAACTGCGGAAACGGTTCTTCAAGCACGAGCCGCTGCAGACTGCCAACCTTCCCGCCACCGACCTCCGCGACCACGTGGTGATCGGCGGCGGCGGCCGGGTCGGTCAGCATGTCGCCTATATCCTGCGCCAGCTCGGAGTACCCTTCGTGCTGGTGGAGGCGGATCATCCCCGGATGCTTGAATGCAAGAACGCCAACCTGCCGGTGATTTACGGAGATATGAGCCAGCAGGTGGTTATCGACGCGGCCCGGGTAGGCGAGGCCCGCCTGGTGCTGCTCACCATGCCGTCGGTGGTGATTAACCGCGAGATCGTCCGCAAGGCGCATCAGCTCAACGGCAAGATGCATATCGTTGCCAGGGCCGAAGGGGAGGCGCAGATGAAAATCCTCTATGAGAGCGGGGTCTACATGGTGGTGCTGCCGGAGATGGAAGCAGGGCTCGAGGTGGCCCGTCAGGCCCTGCTGCATCTGGATTTTTCGGCCACCGTGATCCAGGAGTACACCGACGCGGTCCGCCGCAAGCTCTATGCGCCGATCTACAAGGAGCATTACGACTATCAACTCCTCACCCGGCTCGACAAGGTCAAGGATCTGCTCGAGATATCCTGGGTAAAGCTTGAGGCGGGCAGTCCGCTGGTGGGCAAGTCCATCGGCGAAGCCGACATCCGCAATCACACCGGCGCCTCCATCGTCGGCGTCATCCGCAACAACATCTTCGGCCCCAACCCCAAGGCCGACTACCGCTTCAGTTCGGATGACATGGTGGCGGTGGTGGGCAACCTCCACGAGCGGGAGACCTTCAAGGTGCTGGCAACAGCAGTGGGGTGAGGGGCGGCGGTGATGGTAGGCGGCGGGGGGCGCAAACAGAAAAACCGCCGGGGGGCGGTTTTTCTGTCAGAACGTACGTGGGGCGATGGGATTAGCCGCCGAAGTCATAATCGAAGCTGACCCCTTTTTTCTGGTTTGAGTGCGCCGCATCGTAGGCGCTGGGGAAACGGTCGTCACTTGTAAGGCTTGTATCGATGGTCGAACAGGCGCTGGTCATATCCATCAGTCGGTCGTCCAGCTCGGTCATGATGATGTGCAGTTCCTCAATCTGCGGAAGAAGGTGATGTTTTTCGATGGACGGCATGCGGTCTATCTTCTCGGAGAGGGTATGAAGCCGTTTGCTCCAGACCGCAAGTTCCGGGGCGACGTGTTCGCAGTATGCTCTGGTTGCCATGGTGTGCCTCCTGCCGGTAAGAACCGGCGGTGGAAAGAATATCGATCGCGAACGTTCCTCCATCCAGACGATGTTTTTTCCTGGAGGAACGGGACCTCCTATTACGTAAAACAATTAAGCACTAAAGTTTGGCAGGCAAGGGGCATTGGAAAAAATTTTTACCCTTTGTCGAGGGGCTCAGACGAGGGCGCGGAGGGTGAGGCCGAGGGCCGCGGCGAGCAGGGTGGTGAGGAAGAGGAGCCGGTTGGCGGCCGGGATATGGGCGGCGGTGATGGGGGTGAACGGGTCGCCGATGAAGGGCTTTGTCACCGTTTTGCCGAAATAGATATTGCTGCCGCCCAGTTGCACCCCCAGTGCACCGGCTACCCCGGCCTCGGTGTGGGCCGAGTTGGGGCTGGCGTGATTGAGGCGGTCGCGGCGGAAGATCTTCCAGCTGTTTTGGTAATCCATGCCGGCAAGAAGCGCGGCCAGCGGCACCAGCAGCCCGGTGATCCGGGCCGGCAGCAGGTTGGCCAGATCGTCAAGCTTGGCCGGCGTCCAGCCGAACCTCTGATACCGTTCGTTCTTGTAGCCGAAGGTGGAGTCCATGGTGTTGACCGCCTTGTAGAGCATCGCCCCCAGCGGCCCGCCGACAAAGGCGAAGAAGAGCGGCGCCGTCACCCCGTCCACCATGCTTTCGGCGACACTTTCAACCGTTGCCCGAGCCACCCCGGACTCGTCGAGCACCGAGGGGTCGCGGCCGACGATCATCCCCACCCGTTGGCGGGCCAGGGCAAGGTCCTGCCGCGCCAGCGCCTCGTATACCGCCTGGGCGTGCCGGGCCAGATCGGTGACCGCGATGCTGGTGTAGATGAGGAAGATGGAGCAGGCCGTTTCGGCGTAGGGGTGGAGAAGGGCCGCCCCGCGCAGGAGGGCAACGGTGGCAAGGCCGGTTGCAGCCAGCACCGAGAGGGTGGTGGCAAGCCCGGCCAGGTATTCATTTTCGACCAGCCGCCGCCACGTTTTTTCAAGGAAGATCGCGGTGTTGCCGATCAGCCGGACCGGGTGGGGCAGCCAGCGCGGGTCGCCCAGGGCGAGGTCGAGAATCATCGCCGCGGCGATCTGGTATTCGAGCCGCATCATCGTCCCAGCAGTTTGTAGATGACGTCCATGTCCAGCGCCGCGCGCACCGTCTGCGCCAGCCGGTCAAAGGCCGGTTCGAGGTCGTAGGCGGCGAGCACCCTGCCTTCGGCGGCAAGCCCCCGGCCGGTGCGGAGCCGGTCGATGAACCAGCGGCGGAAGGGATCGGCGTCGAAGATGCCGTGCAGGTAGCTGCCCCAGAGCTTGCCGCCCCGTTCCTCGATCCCGGCGGTTTCCCCGTTCTCCCAGCGCAGGATCGGCCGACTGCTGGCGCGGCTCTGGCCGTGGTGGATCTCGTAGCCGTGCACCGGCAGGCCGGAGGGGAGGTGGAAGCCCTGTTGTCGGACCAGGGTCTTTTCCTTTTCAAGGACGGTGGTCATCTCGATGAGGCCGAGGCCATGCAGGCATTCCCCCGCCGATTCGATCTGGTGGGGGTCGTCGACGTGGCGGCCCAGGATCTGGAAGCCGCCGCAGATGCCGACGATTTCCGTCGTGCCGCTAGCTGCAAGCTGCCCGATCCGCGCGCCCATCCCCGAGTCGTGCAGCCATTTCAGGTCGGCGATCACGTTCTTGCTGCCGGGGAGGATGATCGCGTCCGGCGTGCCCAGCTCATCAGGTTTTCTCACCACCCGCAGATGCACGTCCGGCTCGGCCAGAAACGGCTCCACATCGGTGAAGTTCGAGATGTGGGGGAGATCGATCATCGCCACCGTCACGTGCGGGCCGGCAGGGGCGGCGCTGTTGAACAGCCCCTCCTTGAAGCTCACCGAATCCTCTTCCGGCAGCCCCAGGTTCTTCAGGTAATCCACCGTTCCCAGCACCGGTTTGCCGGTTTTCTGCAGCATGTAGGTGAAGGCGTCGGCGAGGAGCGTTTTGTCGCCCCGGAAGCGGTTGACCACGTAACCGGCGATGAGATCGCGCTCCCACTGGTCGAGCACCTCGATGGTGCCGACAAAGGAGGCGAACACCCCGCCCCGGTCGATGTCGCCGACCAGCAGCACCTTGGCGTTGGCC
>JAOUHH010000331.1 GCA_029865195.1 Desulfobulbaceae bacterium | reverse complement strand
GCCGCCGATCAGCATCACTTGAGCCGCAGCCAATGATTCAAGAAACCCGGCCATGAACCCGTCCACCCACTCGGCGGTCTGGCCCGCCGGTAACCCCAGCGAGAGCAGGGCGAAGCGCGGGGTCGCGCCCATCGCCGCGATATCGCTCAGGTTGACCGCCGCCGCCTTCCGGCCCAGCAGCTTGGCCGGATGCCAGCGAAGATCGAAATGCACCCCCTCCAGCAGGGTGTCCACGGTCCACACCTGCAACCGGTCCCCGGCCGGACGGAGCACGGCGCAATCGTCACCGATTCCCTGTAGCACCCCGTTGCCCTCGCCGGCAAGCTGCGCGCTGATCGCCCGAATTATCTCCCGCTCGCTACGCCTTTCAGTCATACCAACCGCCAACGATGGCTTCACGCGCCCCCGTCCCACCAGCAAAGACGCCATCGCGAAAAACAATAATATTTCTCATCCAAAATAATTTCCTTAAGGTTCGCCTATGGTTGGTCGATAAATACAGCAAAAGGAACATATAAGGATACCTCAAGATGACCACCATCTGCTGCAAATGCTTCAAGACAAAAACCGCTAACGGGTGGACGAAAAGAGTCGCCACGGACGTTGCCACGCTTTCACACGGATACTGCCCCACCTGTTATCGCGAAGCGATCAAAAAGATCGAAAATTATCGCCACCGCCCCGCCGACCAACCTACCCCCTGATTCGCAAACGACTCATTTCACCAGCCGTAATCCCGGCTTCTTCTTGGCCGCCTTCGGGGCATTGTCGCCACCCTGCTCCACGTCATCAGCGGTGAAGCTGACCGCCTGCATGAATTTCTTTTTACCGCCCATGGTAAATATCTCCTGCCCGGTAAACTGCTGCGTCCGCAGCGTCCAAGCCGTCCGCTGCGGCGGCAGGGTCAAAAACTGCAGGGAAACATGCCACCATTCATCCCTCTTGCTCCGATCCCGTTCAAAACCCATCACCTGCGCATACAGGATCATTTGCGGCTCCTCGGCGACGACCAAAACAATATCGCCCACCTCGGTGGTTTCCTTAAAGGTAAAAATCCGTTTCAATTCCTCAACAATCTTCTCCATGTTATCCATCCTGCGGCTTTCCTGTTGTTCTCCGGCCGGCTTTTGTGTTTAATCGTATAAATCAATAATTTTACCGATTTCCATCGTCATGCGCAGGCGAATGAATCGTTACTAAAAAAACATTCCGCCGGAACTTTTTCCCGGCAAGGCATGTCTACCAGCATATAGGCGTTCTTTTGAACAACCAACCGGAACACCTGCAACAAAACGACAGCGGCCGCGGCGCGGATATCGCCGAACTGGTCCTTGCGTGCCAGGCCGGAGAGAAACAAGCATTCAACCGTCTGGTTTTACTGCATCAGACAAGAATTTACAATCTGGCCCTGAACTACGTCAAAACCCCGGAAGAGGCCAAGGATCTCGCCCAAGACATATTTGTCACCGCCTACCGGGCGCTGCCAAGCCTCCGCGAGGCAGAAAAATTTTCCGCCTGGCTCAACCAACTGGCGATGAACCACTGCCGTAACCGATACCGAAAACTTCAGCGGCGGGGCTATTTCACATCAACCTCGACCGATGACATTATCGTTCCGGAACTGATCGCCACCAACAGCCCGGATCGCCTTCTGGAACGGGATGAACGTGACAATCTGGTGAGAACCGTCATCGCCGCCATGCCGGCGGCGGAGAAGGAAATCATCATCCTGCGGGATTTGCAGGAATTATCATACGAAGAGATCAGTGAAACACTGGGAGTGCCGCTCGGCACCGTGAAATCAAAACTGAACCGGGCGCGGCATACGTTTAAAAACAAAATAAAACATCTTCTCAGCACGCCATGACCAATCCCATGAATTGCACCAATGCCCAAGAGTTGTTTTCCGCCCTGGCCGATGGCGAACTGGACCCCGCCAATATCGCCCGCATGGAAAGCCATCTCGCGACCTGCCGCGACTGTACGCGGGAATGGCGCCTCTTCACGGAAAGCCTTGCCTGGCTGCACGAGGTCAAACCGGTCCCCGCCCCGCCGGACCTGCTGGTCGGCGTCCACGCCAAGCTCGACCGGGGAAACCCGCTGTTAACATGGCTGCACGATCTCTTCGGCTCCCCGCTGCGCGCGCTCTCCTCCATGGCGGTGATCGGTCTGGCGTTTTTCCTCTGGGTCTCGCAACCCGATATCGCCAGGCAAATGCCAGCGAACCCTTTTTCCGACTCCGGCCTCTTTTCGCAGTCACGAACACCGACCAATCCTCTGGCCCGCTTCCTCAACCCGCCGCTTGAGATAACGCCGGCCATGAACTCCGGCCGCGAGCCGTGGACCAACAACTTCGCCGCCCAGCCCTATCGACTGCCCGCGCTGCCGGCCATCACGCCGGATCTGGCCATCACCGTCCACGCGCCTTCTCGGGAAACACGCGCCCACCTCTATCAACGCCTCGCCGCCCAGGATCGCTGGCGCATCCACCCCGGCAATGACGGCACCCTGTTGATCTTTCTCAACGAA
>JAOUHH010000330.1 GCA_029865195.1 Desulfobulbaceae bacterium | reverse complement strand
GAATTACTGAAATCAACCCATTTCCAGGTGGCGCAGGAGGGCGATATCCGGAAGGTATATCGGCAACTTCTGATTTACCCGCAGCAGGCCCCCAGCCTTGACCAAATTAAAATCATAGCGGACAGAATCAACGCGCAAATATTTATTACCGGCAGGATTCACGACGCGCAGGAAAAATCAAGCGGCCAAGCCCCCAACCCAGAACTGACCCTCTCGTTACAAATTGTTGACGCGGCATCGGGCAGAACGCTATGGAACACCTATCATACGCGGGAAGGCCTCCAGTACCAGAAGGTGATGCATTTCGGCCTGGTGACAACCATCAGTGGCTTGGCGCGAAGAATGTCACATGAAATAATTAATCTTTGGTTCAAGGAAGGTTTGCAGCCATGCGCCGACTGACATTCTTCTTTTTCTGTTTCTCTCTTGCCCTGCTGCAAGCCTCTCCCGGCAATGCCTGGTTTGGGAGTGACAAGCCGCTTGTCGCAATCAATGGGATCGAGTACCGCGCCGAGGATTTTAAAAACTGGTGGCAAAATTGGCAGGAAAAAGACCAGCCGTTACCAGAGACCTTGGATCCCTTTATCGAATGGCAGCTCATGGCAAGAGAAGCAAAGCGCATGGAGCTCTACAACACCCCGACGTACCAGCGTAAAATTGCGGTATTTTTAAGTGTCCGCTCCCTGATGCTTCTCAAATACGAAGAAATCGATTCCAAGATTGTTGTCGACGAACAGGCAATCCGCCAGGAATACGAAAGTAGCTATACGCCACGGCAGATGGTGCAGATTTTTTTCTTTGCCGAAGAAACGCCAGCCAAAGCTGCGTACGATAACTTACAAAACGGCACATCGGCGCCGGCCGCGCTGAAAGAGCTTGCACCCGCCGACGGCGGTCCCACGCATTACCAGGAAAAGGAGATGCGGCCGATCAACACCCCTGCCGACTGGCATGATGCGCTTGCAGCCTGCAAGCCAGACGAGACTGCCCCACCTGCTCCCTGGGGTAACGGCTGGGTCATCTTACGAAAAAACGGTCCGCCAGCGGCGGGCGACGACAAAGATTACGACGCCCGCAAGCGCCAGATCGGCGACGCCCTTGCCGACAAGCAGAATGCCCGTTTGTCCGCAGAACTCATGGATCGACTCAATCAAAAATACAACGTGCAGGTTGACCGGGAGCTGTTCGCGTCACTGCCGGTTGACGACACGCCGCTTGCGGATGACCTTGCCGGCAAAGCAATCATCACCACGAATCTACGAACCATTTCAGTCGCAGAGTTCATGGAGAAACTCAAAAAGGAAAAAACCTTTCGTAAAGACTACGGGTTTCAAAAAGAAGAGGCCGATGCGCTCAAGCAGCGCTTGCTCAATGGCATATTGAGCCAGACGCTGACGAGTTGGGAGGCTCAAGACCGCCATTATGAAAACAAGCCTCCCTTGCAACCGGTTTATGAATTCTACTGCCAGCATCGCCTCATCAAGGAGCTCGAGAATCTCCTTTTTGCCCCGCAGGCAACAACGAACACCCAGGAAATCACCGAATATTATCAGGCGCATCTGGATGAATTCAGCCTGCCAGCCGCCGTCACCATCGCCACTGTCAGCGGTGATGAAGCCACGGCAAAAAAGTTTTGGACCGGGGTAATCACGGGCGAAGATTTCATGGCCTTGGCAAAGAAATACTACGGGAACGAGCCAAGACAACAACAAATCCCCATCAACCACCTGGCCCCAGAACTCAGCCAAGCCATCCTCCCCCTTGCCATCGGGGAAGTTTCGCCACCGTTCCTCCAAAAAGACAACACCGTGCTGGTCAAACTCTTTGGCCGCGAGAAGGGTGGGCCACTGCCATTATCACAAGTCGGCGACAACCTTGGGAAGGATATCATCGATAAAAAATTCGCCCGCCTGCGGGCGGAATATCTCGACAAACTGAAGGCTAAATCTACGATTTCAGTGGACAACACGGCATGGCAGGCGTTAAAAAAAGAACTTGGTGAAATAAAATGAAAAAAATTACCATAACTGGCATCCAAGCATTGGCCTGCGTGACCCTGGCCTTCCTGCTGGCAACCTGTGTCCCAACCCAACCTACCCCCCCCAAAGCGGTCCGCAACACCTGCATCGACTGCCACAAGGAGATGGCGGCCAGATATATGCAGGGCAACATGCATGCACCGGTTCGTGAAAAAAATTGCGAGGCCTGCCATCAGCCGCACGGCCTCATCGGCGGTCTTTTCTTACGGGCGAATCAACCGGATCTCTGCGTGTCATGCCACCGCGGCCTCAGGGTGGTCACCGATAAAAAATCGATCCACAAACCTCTGGCGAGCGGCAAATGCTCCGTCTGCCACAATCCCCACAACAGTCAACACCCGAAACTTCTCGCGGACTCCGCCGATGCATCGTGCTTTAGCTGCCATGACCGCGCGCCCTTCTTCAAAACCAACATCCATGCCCCCCTGAAGCAAGGAGGCTGCAAAACCTGCCACGACCCGCACATGGCAGATCAACCGAATCTGTTGATCAAGGATGCGGACA
>JAOUHH010000109.1 GCA_029865195.1 Desulfobulbaceae bacterium | reverse complement strand
AGGCGGCACGGATCTTTTCGGTCAATTCGTTGGGGGTGAACGGCTTGATGATGTAGTTGGTTACCCCCAGTTGGATGGCGGTGACGATGAAATCACGGTTATCGTTGGAGGTCATCATGATGAAGGGCGTTTTCTTGGTGGCCTGGTTCTGGCGTACCTCGTAGAGAAACTCCTCGCCGTTCATCTCGGGCATGTTCCAGTCGGAGATGATGATGTCGACCCGGTATTGGCGGAGGATCGCCAGCCCCTCCTTGCCGTCGGCGGCGGTATAGATGTGTTCGGTGCCGAAGTGGTTTTGCAGCGTCGAGCGGACCATGTTGCGGGCGGTGGCGGTATCATCGACAATGAGAATGGAAACGTCGCGCACGGGTGGTTCCTCGTGGTTGGGCTTTTAAGGGTGATGCAGCAATAAAAAAGAAATATATGTCCGGATGGTTGCGAAGGCAACCCGTCGTTCTAAAACTGTTGGTGTGCTGGCGAAAGGTTAACTGCCCTGCAGGCAACGTTTCTGGACCATCTGCAGGTCGAGCCAGGTTGCTTTTTTCATGTCCGGATTGGCGATGAGAAAATCCGGATGAAAGGTTGGCATCAGGTCGATGCCGTGAAAGGTGTGAAAGCGTCCCCGCAGACGGCTCAGCGGGTTGTTGGTTTTGAGCAGGGCCTGGGCGGCGAGCGGGCCCATGGCGAGAATGACCTTGGGCTTGACCACCGCGATCTGCCGGAGCAGGAACGGGCGACAGGACCTGATCGCGTCCTCTTCGGGAACTTGCCCCTGGGCCGGGTGGCACTTGACCATGTCGGTGAGATAAACCTGCGCGCGGGTCATGCCGATGGCGGCGAGCATCCGGTCGAGCAGCGCCCCGCTTTCACCTGAAAACGGGGTGCCGGTGGCGTTCGCTTCCGGGTCGGGCCATTCGCCGACGATGAAGAGGTCGGCCTTGGCGTTGCCGACGCCGAATACGATCTTGTCGCGGCTCGCCTTGAGCGCGCAACGGTCACAGTTGCCCAGGTCGAGGCGGATATCCTCCAGGGTGGCGTCGTCGTTGGGTAGCTCCGGGCGCGGTACGCTTTTCGCCATGGGCTGGCGGGGAGCGGCGGAGGGAGCGATGGCCCCGGTCGCCGGCGAGACGGGGTCGGCGAGCAGGGATTGGATGCCGGCAATGGTGGGATAGGCATCGATGCCCAGTGAGTGATGAAAGGCAAGAACCCTTCTCGTTTCCTGCAGAATCTCGATGATCGCCGGGTTTTCGGTCATTGTTCTCTCGCGCAGCTTCTGGGCGGTATTGTTACCAACATATTTATAAAACAGAATCACCCCTGCGCGTCAATCGCTATCTGCGTTAGTTTTAGGGGCTTTCTCTCGGTTGGATGCAGGGTTGCAGCATTCACCCTGCTGCATTTTTGTGGTGGTGCGGGTATTCCGGGTAGAACTTTTGCGCGCAATCGGGGCAGATGCCGTGGCTGAAGGTGGCGTCGGAATGTTTGCCGATAAATGCCTCAAGCTGGTTCCAGTACCCCTGGTCGTCGCGGATCTTTTTGCAACTGGCACAGATCGGCAGCATGCCGCTGAGGATCTTGACCTTTTCAAGCGAATCGGTAAGCGCGCGTGTCCGTTCCGCGACCTGCGATTCAAGGTTGTCGCGATAGTCGCGCACCGCCTGTTCCGCCTGGTCTCGGTGCCGCATCTGTTTCCGCAAGCCCCGGCTGCCGCAGGCAATGCCGGCAAGCCCCAGCAGCCAGATGATGAACAGGGAGCCGCCGGTCATCCACATGTATTGCTTCTCCCGCTCCAGGAATGGCGCCATGGCGACGTTGACCGTGATCCCGCCACGGATGTCGCCCACCTTGTAACCACTGTTGCCGTGGCAGCTAAGGCACCCTTTGTCGACCAGCAGCGGTCGCATGAATCGCAGATAGGGTTTCTCGTTGAGGGAGACGAACTCCGCGCGTTCGGTGGCGCCGTTTTCAAAACTTTCCAGGGCGCTACGCTCCCATTCGTCCGGGCTGTTCCCCGGCCGGATCGGCTTCAGGCTGGTGATGTGGCCGGTGATGTCGGTGCCGGGCGCGAATTCGTTGAGGGTGCGAATCATGTAGGCCGGGTTCATCAGGGTCAGTTGCCGCCCGGAGGGGGTGGTCACATCACGATCCGGGATATGCGCCAGGTACTGGTTCGGCTGGGTGACCGCGTCCACGGAAACATAGATGCCGCCACGGGAACTGATCCAAGATCGTAACGCCTTGTCGCGGCGGAAGTGCGCCTCTGCCTCGGCGCGGCACATTTCCTTGGTGGTTTTGTGAATGAAGGAGATGTCGGCGATCAGCAACACCGCCATGACGGTGGTCCAGGCGATGAGCAGGAACCAGGTATAGCGGGAGAGGGATTGCATGCGGGATTCGGTATCGATACGCTGGCAAATATCAATCATCGAACTTGCTGATTCTTTCTGAGAGAGCATGGCTTAAGCAGTTAATTTAATTGATAACTATTATTTATGTTTGGCGCGCGGAGGGTACGACAGTTTTGATATTTCCGCAAGGGAAATTGGCTATGCGCGCGGGGGAGGGGTTAGTTGGCGGGGCTGTTGTTCAGCAGGTTGCGAATGGTGATGGCCATGCTGTGCCGTGATACCGGTTTCATCAGTAATGCCTTGACCCCGATCTGCTTGAGGGACTCCTCGTTGATCATGCTGCTGTGGCCGGTGGTGATGATGATCGGTATCTCCGGACGGATGGCGAGAATGGCTGTCGCCAGGTCCTTGCCGGTGAGGACCGGCATGGTCTGGTCGGTGAAGATTAGATCGAAGGCGGCCGGATTTTTTTTAAATTCGGCAAGCGCCTCTTCGCTGTTCTGCATGGTTGTCACCCGGTAGCCCAGACCTTCCATGATCAATTTTTCCGCCAGCAGCACCGGCTGCTCGTCGTCGACGACCAGGATGTGTTCGTCGCCATGGGGCAGGAACTCGGTGTCCGGGTTATTTTCATCGACGGTAGCCCCTTTTTCCGCAGCCGGGATGAGGATGGTGAAGGTGGTGCCGTGGCCGACCTCGCTGGCAACGCGCACCGCGCCGTGCATTTCGTGGATGATGCCGTGGACGATGGCAAGACCCAGGCCGGTGCCGCGCCCCGGTTCCTTGGTGGTGTAGTAGGGCTCGAAGATGTGACGCAGGGTTGCCTCGTCCATACCGCAGCCGGTGTCGCTGATGCTGATCTCGATGAATTCACCCGGCGTCATCTCCTGGTTGGGGGGCAGGTCGGCGGCGTCGAGGTGCCGGCGGTCGATGCGCACCGTGATGACCCCTTTCTCGTTCTCGATGGCATGCACGGCGTTGGTGCAGATGTTGACGATGACCTGTTGGAATTTGGTGGGGTCGGTATGGATCAAGCCGCTGTCGTTGTTGATCTCTTCCCTGATCTCGATGCTGCTCGGGGTGGAGGCCCGGAGCAGTTTCAACGATTCCTTGACCATGGTCACCGGTGAAAAAAAGTCGGAGGCAACTCCGGTTTTGCGGCTGAAGGTGAGTATCTGCCGGATCAGGGCGGCGGCACGGTTGCCGGCCTTGATCACCTCGGCGATATGGCTTCTGGCCTCTTCGGTGTCGGCAATCGAGACCTCGGCAAGCTCAGCATAGCCGAGGATCGGGGTGAGGAGGTTGTTGAAGTCGTGGGCGATGCCGCCGGCCAGGGTGCCGATGGCTTCGATCTTGTGCAGATGCTGGAGCTGGCTTTCCAGTTCCTTCTTCTCCTTCTCGGTCTGCTTGCGCTGGGTGATGTCCTGTACCGTGCCGATCATGCGGATGGGGCTGCCGCCATGATCGAACTCGACCCTGCCGTTTTCCTGCACGATCCGCACCTCGCCGTCCGGGAGAACAATGCGATGTTCGATGTCGTAGTCGCGCCCGTGCGAAAATGCCTCCGCCACCGCACGTTGCACGGTGCGCCGGTCGTTGGGATGAACGGAGTTGAGAAAGCCTTCGAGGGTGGCGTTGAATTCCCCCGGGGCGAGACCGAAGATGCGGTATATCTCCGTCGACCACCAGAGGGTGTTTTCGGGGATCTGCCATTCCCAGCAACCGAGATGCGCCACCCGTTGCGAAGCTTCAAGCCGTTCATGGGCCTTGCGTGACTGGAGGTTGGTTTGCTGCAACTCTCTGGTGCGCCGTTGCACCAGGGTCTCGAGGTGTTGGTGATGTTCTTGAAGCTTCGCTTCCGCCTCCTCGCGGCGGGCAAGTTCTGCGGTGAGGGCGAGGTGGAGTTTCTTGGTCCGTCGGCCGTAGAAGGAACTCCAGAACAGGCCTGCCAGCAGCAGCACGAACAAAATGATAATCGCCGACCCTTCGCGCCAGCGGTGTTCGATGATTTCTTCAAGGGTCGCTGTCCCCGTGAAGCAGTAGGGACCGAGGTGCAGTTCGCGCATCAGGTCCAGGATGGGATGGTAGTTGAGGGGGACCTCCCAGCCGGCGATATTCGCGGCGACAGCGGCCGGTGCGTCGGGCGGCATCCGCAGCAGGGCGACAGCCACCTGCTTGGCCAGCTGCGGCGGGGTGTGCTGGAGCTTGCCAAACGGCCATTCGGGATAGAGGGGCGTGCTCCGATAGAAGGGGAAGGCATCGTCCGGCGGTTGCGGATTGATGATCCGGAAATCGTTGGGGTTGATGGATCCGTCGGCAAGCATCCGTTCCAGGGTGTCGGTGCGGACGGTGCCGGCGTCGACCTTTTCGGCGAGCACCGCGCGGACCACCGCGTCATGGGTCTCGCCGAAGAGCAGTTTGCTGAAATCCTTCTCGGGGTCGATGCCCGCCTTTTTAAACTCACGCCAGGCCATCTGCCAGCCGCCGAACGAACGGGGGTTCACCGCCATGAAGGAATGGCCCTTCAGGTCGTCGAGGGTCGCGAGATCGGTTCTGGAGATGGCGGTGAAGATGACCCCGCCGAAGAGGGTGCTGGTTTTGTCGTTCAGCCGGTTCTGCAGGGTGGCGATGCGGCTGACGCCGTGTGCCGCCTCCAATTCCATGTAAAAACTGCTGTTGGTGATGAAGAAGTCTATCTTTTCCTGCGCCACGGCGGCAAACATCGCATCAAAATCCAGGGGAACGATGGTGAAGGTGTATTCTGGAATCTGTTGGGAAAGGTAGGCTGCGGTTGCCGTCCATCGTTGCTGGACGACGGCGGGGCCGCGTTTGGCCAGCACGCCGATGGTGACGACCGACGGTTCGGCGCCTGCCATCCGGCTCCACAGCAGGAACAGCAGGAGCAGGATCAAGGTGGTGAACCGGTTGTGTCGTTGTTCGTGAACCATAGTTGCCTTCGGGTGGGTTGTTTGCATCCGTGTGGTCGCGATTTGCCGGAAGATAGGGTTATCATCCATCATAATTATCTTGAAATCAAGACAAAGGCGGTATGTTATGCGGGTTGGGGTGCGGTCCCGCCTCGTCTTGATTTGAGCGGTTGCATCTCTTGGGAATGCGAGCTATCGTAGACCCCGCACCAGCGATCTTTTCCGAGACTGTAAAGGTTTGTCGTTCATGAGCAAATGTGATACCTGCACCGGCTGTGGCGCCGGCATTCCCGATCTGATTGTCGGCGACGATATCAAGGGCAACTACGTCCTGGTCGGCAACATGAACGTGGGCAAGACCACCCTCTTCTCGCGGTTGCGCGGCGCCGACGCGGAAAGCGTCAACGTCCCCGGCAGCACGGTCTCCATCCGCAAAGGGCGGATGAAGGGGGGGGCGGCCACGGTGTTCGACACCCCCGGCATCCATTCGATTTTTTCCGGCAACGAGGATGAGCGGGTTTCCCGCGATATCCTCCTTTCACCCCGTCTGCGGCAGGAACGGCTCGGCATCGTGCTGGTCGCCGACGCCAAGAACCTGAAACGATCCATCGCCATCGCCCTGCAGTACGCCGAATACGGCCTGCCCATGCTCTTTGTGGTCAACATGATCGACGAGGCGGCCTCCCGCGGCATCGAGATCGATCTGCGCCGCCTGGAGGAGGAACTGGGGATGAGGGTGGCGATGACCATCGCCCGCGAGGGGATCGGGGTGGCCGAACTGGCCGCAGCCCTGCCGCTGATGGAGACCCCGCCCCTGCTCATGGAGTACTCGGTGCCGGTGGAGCGGTTCCTGCAGGAAACGGAGCGGTTTCTCCGGGATGCCTCCATCTCGGCGCGGGCCATCGGTCTGTTGCTGCTCTGCGGCGACCGGGGGATCGAGGCCTATGTGGAGGCGTGTTTCGGCGCCGGCATGCTGAGCCGGCTCAAGGCCCTGGCCGCTGAATATCGCGCCGACGAGGCGGCGGCGTTCGAGGTCGGGATGGTCAACCAGTACCACCGGGAGGCGGGCCGGATCGCCGCCACCGTGCAGCGGGTGGAGCCGCCGTCCCGGAATCCCTTTATCCTTACCTTCGGCGACTGGTGCACCAAGCTCTCCACCGGCATCCCCATCGCCGTTGCCATCCTCGCCGCCCTCTATCTCTTTGTCGGCTCCTTCGGCGCCACCTTTCTCGTCGACGCCATCAACTCGCAGCTCTTTCAGCGGCTGTTGATCCCGTGGTGCGAGAGGCTGGTCGCCCCCATCCCCAGCGAGTTTGTCCGGGCGATGATCATGGACCCGGATTTCGGCATCCTTCCCAGCGGCGTCTTTCTCGCCCTCGGGCTGGTGTTGCCGGTGATCTTCTGTTTTTACATCGCCTTCGGCATCCTCGAGGACTCAGGCTATCTGCCCAGGGTCTCCATCCTCCTTGACCGGCTCTTTCAGCGCATCGGGCTGAACGGCAAGGGGGTGATCCCGCTGGTGATGGGCTTTTCCTGCGTGACCATGGCCATCCTCACCACCCGGGTGCTTTCGTCGGCCAAGGAGAAGAACATCGCCTCCTTTCTCCTGTTTCTCTGCATGCCCTGCGCGCCGCTGGTGGCGGTGATGTTCGTCGTCCTCGACAAGATGCCGATCGCGGCCACCATCACCGTCTTCGGGGTGATCTTTCTGCAGGTGCTGATTGCCGGTTTTCTCGCCAACAAGATCCTGCCCGGCGGCCGTAGCCCCCTGATCCTTGAAATCCCGGCGATGCGGGTGCCAAAGCCCTGGCCGGTGCTGCGGATGGCCGCCCGCAAGACCTTCTTCTTCATGAAGGAGGCGGTGCCGGTCTTTATCTTCGCCTCGCTGGTGGTCTTTGTCTTCCAGCGGCTGGGCGGCCTCGACCTGCTCGAACATCTCCTGGGACCGATGATCCGGCAGGTGCTGGGGCTGCCGGAGAAGAGCATCCAGGTGTTCATCAAGACCATGATCCGGCGGGAGAGCGGCGGCGCCGAACTGGAGCATCTCGCCCACGCCTATACCAACCTGCAGTTGGTGGTCAACCTGCTGGTGATGGTCTTTTTGGTGCCCTGTCTCAACTCGGTGCTGGTGCTCTTCAAGGAACGGGGGGCGCGGGTCGCCTCCCTGATCCTGATCACGGTCTTTTTTTACGCCATCCTCATCGGCAGCTTGGTCAACTACACCTGCCGGGCCCTGGGCGTTACCTTCACGTAAGCGGTGGGACTTATGAACGAGAAATACGAGGAGATCCTGGAAGCGGTCTGGACCGCCGCCGAGCAGAACAAATATACGCTGGCCGCGATCCGCAAGAACTGCACCATCGAGTTCGACGAGGAGGACCTGATGTACCTGGAGCAGAAGGGGATGATCGTCCGCAGCGATGACCAGATCCTTTTTTCCAGCGAGGGGCGGAAACAGGGCGAGGGGATCATCCGGCGGCACCGGCTGGCCGAGGTTCTGATGACCAGCATCCTCAAACTCAAGAGCAACGAGATGGAGAAGATCGCCTGTCAGGTTGAGCATTATCTGCAGCCCGAGGTGGAGGCGGCGATTTGCACCCTGTTGGGCCATCCCGAGATATGCCCGGACGGCAAGCCCATCCCCAAGGGACGTTGCTGCGAGCGGTGCCTGGACGTGGTGGATCAGGCGGTGGTCAGCCTCGCCCAACTCAAGCCCGGCGAAAAGGGCAAGGTCACCTACATCAAGCCCGGCAGCCATTCCAACCTCCACCAGCTGATCTCCTTCGGTCTCAATCCCGGCGTGGTGGTGACCATGCACCGCACCAGCCCGGTGTTCTGCATCAAGTACGAGCAGACCGAACTGGCCCTGGACGAGGAGATCGTCAAGAATATCTTTGTCTGGCGGCTGGCGGAGTAAGGGGCATGTGTGAGTTCTGCACCCGGCACGGGGATGGCAAGGTCTGGTTCAAGAACGCGGCCAACTATGGCCGGGACCTGATGGCCGATCTCAGGCGTCGCCGGTATATGGGCGATTTTTTTACCTCCACCATCGAAACCGGGGTGGTTGCCATCGGCCGGCTGGAGACCATCTACCAAAAGAAGAAACAGCTCCCGGCCCGCCTTGTCAAGCAGATGGTGGATCAGGCCCGCGAAGAGCATTTCGGGCAGGTGGTGACCATCGAGGACATCCGTGAGATCGTCGGCCGGGCGGCCACCATCGTCCGCATGCCCTGCGCCTGTCG
>JAOUHH010000329.1 GCA_029865195.1 Desulfobulbaceae bacterium | reverse complement strand
GCTGTTGCAAATCGATAACTGTTTCAAGACTTTTCACGGGAAGAATCCCGAAGCCTACGGAGAAGCCGACGATGAAGAAGAGCATCCATTTCCAGCCGGACAACGTCAAGATCGAGGTGGATGAGGGAGAAAATCTCCTCACCGCCGCGGCCAAGGCCGGTATCTATATCAACGCTTTCTGCGGCGGCGACGGCGTCTGCGGCAAGTGCAAGGTGAAGATCGAGGCGGGCGAGGTGGTTACCGAGAAGGCGATGACCCTGCGCAGTGCCGATCAGGAGGCCGGGTACCGGCTGGCCTGTAAGTCCAAGGTGGTTTCGGATCTGGTGGTGCGGATTCCAGAGATAAAGGGTGCCGACGGCAAGGCCATCTCTCGCAAGCCCAAAACCACCCGTGCCATCTCGGCCCGGTCGCTGGATGCCCTGATCGGCGACTGGAAGGTGGAGCCGCCGGTGGAGAAGCGGTTCCTCAAGCTCGATCCACCCACCATGGACGACAACGTCCCGGATCTGCACCGGCTGCTGCGGGCGATCAAGAAGGGCTGCTACGAGTGCGCGGAACCGACCTACGACCATCCCCAGTTGTTGCAGGATCTGCCCTTTATCCTTCGCGAGGCCAACTGGGAGGTGACGGTGATTCTCCTGCGCGGCAAGCGGGCCGAGGAGCCGGATCGGATCATCGCCGTCGAGCCCGGCAACACCACCGGCCGGCTGTACGGCCTTGCCCTCGATATCGGCACCACCACCGTATGCGGGGTCATCGTCGATCTCAACAACGGCAAGGTGCTGGCCGAGGCCTCGGCCTACAACGAGCAGATCAACCACGGCGAGGACGTTATCTCCCGGATCATCTACTCGCAGCGGCCGGGCGGGTTGAAAACCCTGCAGGAGCGGGTGGTACGGACCATCAATCAGGTGATCGAAACCGTCTGCCGGAACATGGTGATCAGCCCCAGCGACATCAGCTACATCATGGCCGCCGGCAATACCATCATGAGTCACCTGCTGCTGGCACTCGACCCCAAGTACATCCGCGAATCGCCCTACGTGCCGACCTGCAACCAGTTTCCCCTCACCCGCGCCGCGGCGCTGGGGGTGTATGCCCATCCCTCGGTGCGCCTCTTCCTCTACCCGTCGGTGGCAAGCTACGTGGGCGGCGACATCACCTCCGGGGTGCATGCCTGCCGGATGCATCAGAGCCCGGAGCTGACCCTGTTTATCGATATCGGCACCAACGGCGAGATCGTCATCGGCAACCAGGAATGGATGGTCTGCGCCGCCTGCTCGGCCGGGCCCGCCTTCGAGGGCGGCGGCATCAGGCACGGGATGCGGGCCAGCGCCGGCGCCATCGAGAACTTCCATATCCATCCCGAAACCCTGGAGCCGATGATCGTCACCATCGAGCAGGTGAAGCCGCGCGGCATCTGCGGTTCGGGCCTGATCAGCATCGTCTCCGAACTGCTGGAGGCCAAGGTCATCGACCAGCAGGGCAAGTTCGACCGCAACCGGCTGCACGCCCGGATCCGCGACGGCGTGGACGGCTACGAGTACGTGCTGGTCTGGGCCAAGGACGCCATGGCCGGCGAGGATATCGTCATCAGCGAGGTGGACCTCGATAACCTGATCCGAGCCAAGGGGGCGATGTACGCCGGCTACCAGACCCTGCTGGAATCGGTGGGGATGACCTTCGGCGATCTCGATCGGGTGATCCTGGCCGGCAACTTCGGCGCCTATATCGATCTTGAGCGGGCGATCTGCATCGGCCTGCTGCCCGACATCGACCGCGAAAAATTCTACTACCTCGGCAACGGCTCCATGCTGGGCTGCCAGATCAGCCTCACCGACAACGACCGCTTCCGCGAACGGACGATGGTGAGCTCGCTGATGACCAACATGGAGCTGAGCGAGAACAGCGAGTTCATGAGTCACTATATGGCCGCCCTCTTCCTGCCCCATACCGACATGAGCCTCTTTCCCACCGTGCAGGCCAAGCTGAAGGAAGGGTAAGGGGTTCCGGCGAGACGGTGGCGAACATGGAGATTCTACCCGATCTTTCGATCTGCGTGATCGCCCGGCGGGGCGGCGAGGCGTTGCGCGAGTTCCTGCGTGCGATCTTCGCGGCGCCGGGCTACGTCGATCTGCAGGTCATTGTCGCGGCGGCGGACGGCGATCTGGCCGCGGAACTGGGGCGGGAGTACAGCGAGGCGTTGATCTGCGAGGAAAAGGATCTTGCCGCCCCGGATACGGTCATCTATAACCGGGCCCTGCAGCTTGCCACCGGCCGGTATCTGGCCCTGGTCGGCGAGGATGTCCGTTGCGCGCCGGCCGCCCTGGAGCGGCTGATCGACTTCATGGAGGACGCGCCGGATGTAGGGGTGGTCGCCCCCCGGCTGTTGTTGCCGTCGGGGGCGGTGGCGGGCTCGGCCAGACGGTTTCATACCCTGGCCTCCTTTCTCCTGCTGGACTGCCTGGCGGCGACCTCGCCATCGGTGAATACCTTGCGGCGGCGCCATTTTCAGACCGACTGGGATCGCGCCTCCAGCCGCGAGGTGG
>JAOUHH010000328.1 GCA_029865195.1 Desulfobulbaceae bacterium | reverse complement strand
CTCTGAGGCGCAGTTTACCTGGCAAACGGCAATCTTTGGTTCCCTCTCCTGCATCACAAATATACCGGGTCTCAATCAGTTCTGGCACCAAGCGACACGCGGTGCCAAAACAAACGCAACTTCCATTGATTATTTTATCATTTGACTTTTAATGCGACCTATAGCTATAGAACAATTTAAATTATAGATAACAAAGTGATCAGATAAATCATCAACCTCACCAAAAAAGAACAATAATTACTATTTAGCAATACAAAGAACCCAACCTTACACCTCACCACCAAAACGTAACCACAAGAGACGACCATGACCGCAGCCGACAACCAGCAAGCAACAACTTACTCCAAGAGCAGCAGGGAAGGCAAATATCTCACATTTACGCTAGCAAACGAAACCTACGGCGTGCCGGTACTCAAGGTTAAGGAGATCCTCGGCATGATGCCGATCAACACCATCCCGCAGACCCCCGAGGCGGTCATGGGGGTCGTCAATCTTCGCGACAAGGTCATCCCCATCCTCGACCTCCGTACCCGCTTCGGGATGGAACCCGCCGCCGCAACCAGCACCACCTGCATCATCGTCACCGAAGGACAGCGGGCTGACCTGCAGCCCTGCTGGGAGGCCAAGCAGTGCGGCAAGCCCGAGTGCCCCGCTCACGGCAGCAACGATCATCGTTGCTGGATGATCTCGGGAACCTTCTGCCGCAACGAGATACAGGGCACTTACCATGAGAAGATCGAGGCCTGCCGGAAGTGTACATTCTACCAAGCAATGCACGAGCAGAAAGCGATGTTCGTGATGGGGATGATCGTCGATGCGGTGCAGGAGGTTTCGGTCTTCAAGGAGGAAGATATCGAGGAGCCGCCGGTGATGAGCGGCAATGTCCGGATGGACTACATCCGCGGCATCGCCAAGAAAGACGGCGCGGTCAAGATCCTGCTCGATATCGACAAGGTGCTCATCGGCGCCATGCCTTGAACCGCCGCAAGTCGCCGCCCATCAACTCAATCGAGGCTGCCAAGATAATTGAACGTTGAGGACCGCTGCCGCGGCGGTTTGCCACCCTTTCCCGCCGCCAGTGCCGCCACCTGTTCCAACTCCCCCTTGAGCATCCGCAACAGGGAGATATCAACCACCCCGTAACGCACCCCCATCGCCGCCAACTCGCCCTGACGCCCAAGCAGCGAAAAAACCGGGTCGGCAACCGCGACGGTCTGGCCCCACGCCTCCTTCAGCACAAAACGCTCCCCCTTGGGGCTGAGGAACGGCCGCTCATACTGAAAATGCCCCGCCTTCAGGCGAGCGATAAAGAGTGGAACGGCGCCGTAGATTGTCATCCCCGCCTCGATCCCCTTGCCGCCTGCGAGCATGGCGCGCAGGTTGTCACGATCGCCCTCGATGGCGCATTGCGCCCTGCCGAGGCCGAGTTCGCTCGCACAACGCAGCGCCAGGGAGTTGAGGATGTTCAGGGTATAATCACCACTCAGGGTAAAGCGCCGCCGCCGGGGCGGCCGTTTATTTTTTTTCCCCTTGCCGCCACTGCCGGCCTCCCCCTGAAACAGGCTCACTTGGCCGATGTGGCCAATCTGCCAATCGCCAAAGCCGCCCTGCGCCAACTCACCGATGGCGCGCCGGTAAAACGGCAGGGTCTCTTCCGCGATTATCGGCGGTAAGGCCCAGACCAATCGATCGAGAATCGGCTCCAGCCATCGCCGCCCTCGCTTAAACTGGCTCAGGCTCTGCTGGGTCAGCGTCACCACGATCCGCTCCGGCGGCTGCGGCATGGTCCGCCGCAACAAATCGAAATCCGCCACCTTCAGCCACCACCGCAACGTCCGGTTTCCCTTGCCGGCCGCCGCCGCGGCGGCCTCCCCTCCCCCGGCCAAGGAGCGGATCCCCTCCGCCCGCAATGCCGCCAACACCTGCTCGGCTTTCTGACGGATGGACGGGGCCGTGGCCAGTTGCCGGAACCGTTCCGGCTTGACCATCCCCTTCTTCGCCTCATCCGCCCGCCGCTCACAACAATCGACCTTGTAAAGGCTGTCGCCGGGAGAGGATTTCTCCGGCAACTCGACGGTGACGGTGGCACCGGCCGCCGCCGCATCGACCTCGACCCCCTCCCGGTGCATGGTCTTTAGGGTAAACGCCAATCGCTCGCCACTCTTCTCCTGATGCAGCCGCAATCGGTCGCCGCAGCGCAGCGGCTCCTTCAATACCAGCCGCACCGACCTGTCCCGACTCGTCTCAATTTTGCCGAGGAAAAGGCCGATATTGCCTGAATGTTGCGGCGAAATGATCCCCGCCGGCTGCGGGGCGGCAAAATAACCGGCCGTTGAACGACGCCCCATGGCCTCGCGCAGCCGCTCGCCGGCGGCGGCCAGGATCTCCGCGCCGTCCGGGGGGGCGTCAAGGGCCATCCGATAGGCAGCGGTCACCGCCTCTACATACCGCGCGCTCCGCATCCGCCCCTCAATCTTCAGGGAGGTAACCCCTGCCTCCCGCAGTTGCGGGATCAGATCGATCCCGCAAAGGTCATTCATGGAGAAAAGGTAT
>JAOUHH010000327.1 GCA_029865195.1 Desulfobulbaceae bacterium | reverse complement strand
AGTAGGTGCGGTCGTTGTTGTCGATGATGCCGGGCATCCCTTCGATGAACTGGCGCATCATCCCCTCGAGCGGATTGCCGGGCAGCTGCGGCCAGAGCGGGATGGCCGGGGTGTGGGAGAAGATCATCTCCAGCCCCTGGTGGTGGTCGGATACCGGCAGGCTGCCGATCAGGGTCCCCTGGCCGCAGGCCTTGAAGGGGGGACGGGATATCTCGTTGGTGGCGTCGGTTGTCATCGCTCTCGGTCGTTTGTTTTCATTAAAGGCGGTCTGCGCGTATCGGCATGGTGATGGATACGGAAGCGTCGTCCCGCCATGCGGGTGGCGCTGAAATCCATGGTGGCCGGACGGGAGAAACGTTATGGATTTATGCCGATATTCTGGCCTACTAGCTAGCAGGGTTATGGTGAGATGTCAACGATTTTGAGATGCCTTGAGCAGGGGCCGGCATCGCCCCGGACCTTGACTGGAAAAGAAAAGTTGATTATTTTGGCACCGGGCGAGAGTGGCGAAACTGGTAGACGCACTGGATTTAGGATCCAGCCCACTCCGTGGATGGGGGTTCGACTCCCCCCTCTCGCACCATCTTCGCGGCAATCGTTCTGATGCCGTTTCATGATGGGGCGAACCTTTTTCTTGTCATATGTATCAATATACTATAAGTAGGACCGGATACACTGGCGACCCTTATGCACTCCAAGGTGTCGCCGGCTCCTGGTTGTAAAAAGGGCGTTTGGATTATGTAATCAGTCGCGGGCCCGGGGTTCCGAGGCTTCGTTTTATTTGAAATCAACACGGTTGAACGAAAGGAAGGTTTTGCATGCAGGTTACCATCGAAGACGTCAGCCCGCTCACCAAGCGGCTGCAAATAGTTTTGCCCGAGGAAAGTGTCAGCAAAAAGGTTGAGGATACCTACCGTAAATTGGCTACCAGCGTTTCGCTGAAGGGGTTCCGCAAGGGCAAGATTCCCCGCAAGGTTCTCGAAAAGAGTTATGGCGACAGCGTCCAGCAGGAGGTTGGCGAGGATCTGATCAAGGAGAGCTATTTCGATGCCCTGGGGCAGACCAAGATCGATGTGGTGGTGCATCCCGAGATCACCGCCCGTGAATTCGCCGCCGATGGATCCTTCAAATACACCGCCGAGGTAGAAGTGCGGCCGCAGTTTGAACTGGGCCAGGTGAAGGGGCTCGAGGTGGAGCAGGCGGAACTGGTCGTCACCGACAGCGAGATCAACGAGGAACTCGACCGGCTGCGGGCGCAGATGGCGCCTCTGCGTAGCGTTGAGGATCGGCCGATTCAGGATAAGGACATGGCCATCATCGATTTTCAGGGCTATCATGATGGTGAGATCATGAAGCAGGTCGCCGGCGAGAATTATTCGGTGGAGGTCGGCTCCGGCCGCAATGGCCGTGAGTTTGAGGGACAGCTTGTCGGCCTCAAGAAGGGCGAGGAGACCACCCGGGCAATCGAGTTCCCCGCCTCATTCGCCAATCCGGTGCTGGCCGGCAAGAATATCGAGTTTAAGATTACGGTCAAGGATATCAAGGAGCGGGTGCTGGCAGACCTGGACGACGATTTCGCCAAGGACGTGGATGCCAACTATGCAACCCTCGATGCCCTGAAAGACCATATCCGCGAGCAGAAGATGGCCGCGAAGCAGAAGGATCAGGCAGGCGCGCTCACCGACAAGCTGATGACCAAATTGCTGGAAGGCCATAACTTTGAGGTGCCCAAACGCTTGGTCGGCTATGAGGTTGGTCAGTTGATCGAGGAGATGGAAACCCGTCTCGTCAACCAAGGCTTAAGCCTGGAGACCGCTGGCCTCAATCGCGACAGGCTCACGGAAGAGTATCAGGGGATTGCTGAGAAGCGGGTTCGCGGTGATTTCATCCTGAAAAAGATTGCCGAGCAGGAAGGAATCAAGGTAACCGACGAAGATGTCGAAAAGGGATTTCAGAGGATATCCGAACGTTACCAGATGCCGGTTGACGAGGTGAAGAAGTTCTTCACCAAGCGGGATGATCTGCTACCGTATATGAATGAGTTGCTCAACGAGAAGATTCTTAAATTCCTGAGCGACGAGGCAGTAATCAAGACCGTGGCCGCTACCGAGACGGCCGCAGGAGAGCAGGCATGAGTTTGATTCCCATGGTCGTGGAACAGAGCCCGCGCGGTGAGCGGGCTTACGATATCTATTCCCGGCTTCTCAAGGAACGGATCATTTTTTTGGGCACGGCGGTGAACGATGATGTCGCCAACGTGATTATCGCCCAGTTGCTGTTTTTGGAAGCCGAGGATCCGGACAAGGACATCATTTTTTATATCAACTCTCCGGGCGGCGTGGTGACTGCGGGTCTGGCAATCTATGACACCATGCAGTACATCAAGTGTGATATCGCCACCCTCTGTCTCGGGCAGGCGGCCAGCATGGGCGCCGTGCTGCTGGCGGCGGGCACCGAAGGGAAGCGTTATTCACTGCCGAACTCAAGGATTATGATTCACCAGCCCATGGGCGGTTTCCAGGGGCAGGCCACCGATATCGAAATCCATGCCAAGGAGAT
>JAOUHH010000108.1 GCA_029865195.1 Desulfobulbaceae bacterium | reverse complement strand
GTGTTGCGGCCAACAGGCTCGAGAAGAATTGCAGACGCCGTCGCCAAGCCGCGCAACTGCTCGGCGACCATGAAACGATGTTCACTGTTGCAGATCACCAGCGGCTGGCCGGCGGCAGCCACCCCGGCCAGCCGATCCACCGTATTCTGCAGCAGGGTCCGCGCATTGACCAGCGGCAACAACTGTTTGGGATACATCGACCTGGAAAGGGGCCAGAGCCGGGTGCCGGAACCACCCGCCAGAATCACCGGAACAATGATTGAAGCACCCACGATTATCAACTCCTTGTGCCGCCCACGGTTAACAACCAACAAGTCACAGCAGCGACTCTTGCGAGAAGTGAGGATACCTCAAACCAACGCCGGCATCAACCTTGTTCGATAATCTTTCGCTCCCGCAACAACCGGATAACCGCCTCGACGCATTCTTCCAAAGGCCTGGAGCCGCTGTCAAGAATCAGGTCGGGATGCACCGGCTCCTCGTACGGAGAGGAGATGCCGGTATAGTTCTTGATTTCACCGGCCCGTGCCTTTTTGTACATCCCCTTGACGTCGCGCTCTTCGCAGACCTCCAGTGGACAGCGACAGTAGACCTCGACAAAGGCATCGTCACCGATAATATCCCGCACCCGCTGCCGATCGCTGCGCATGGGGGAGATAAAGGCGGTGAGGGCGATCACCCCGGCCTGCAGAAAGAGGTTCACCATCTCGCCGATGCGGCGGATATTTTCGTGCCGGTCCTCAATGGAAAAACTGAGATCACCGCAGAGGCCGTGCCGGACGTTATCGCCGTCAAAGACAAAGGTCCGGCAGCCAAGTTCGTGGAGCCGCTCTTCCACGGCATGGGCCAGGGTTGACTTGCCGGAACCGGACAGGCCGGTAAACCAGAGGTTGACCGCCCGGTGGCCGTTCAACCGTTCCCGCCGCTCCTGGGTGACCGAGGCTTGATGCCAAACCACGTTGGCGGATGATGATGGATGTATCGTCATGAAAGTCCTTTCAGTATTTCAGACCAACCCGCTCCCGGACCAGATCCAGGGTGACGGCAGCCTTCTCCCGCGCCCGTGCCGCGCCACTCCTCAAAATGGCGCGAAGCCCGGCCGGGTCGGCAAGCAGTTGCTGCTGCCGCTCGCGCGCCTCGCGGAAATGCTCCCAGAGCAGATCCACCAGCTCCAGCTTGATCTTGCCGTACATGGCGCCGCCGTTGAGATAGAGGCCATGCACCTCCTGCAGCCGGTCGGCCGGGGCGAAGAGCTTGAAGATGTTATAGAGGTTGCATTTGTCCGGGTCCTTGGGATCCTCCACCGGGGTGGCGTCGGTGACGATGGCCATCACCCGTTTTTTGAGCGCCTTGGCGTCGGTGAAGATGGGGATGGTGTTGCCGTAGGATTTGGACATCTTCTGACCGTCCAGGCCAGGCACGGTGGCGACGTTATCGTCGATCACCGGCTCCGGCAGGACAAAGGTCTCGCCGAAGGTGTTGTTGAATTTGATCGCGATATCGCGGGCCACCTCCAGATGCTGCTTCTGGTCCTTACCCACCGGCACCCGCTCGGCCTGATAGAGAAGGATGTCGGCGGCCATCAGCACCGGATAGGCAAACAGGCCGTGGCTGGGGGCTATACCCTTGGCAACCTTGTCCTTGTAAGAATGGCAGCGCTCGAGCAGGCCCATGGGGGTCAAGGTCGACAGAATCCAGGCCAGTTCGGCCACCTCCGGCACATCGGACTGCACCCAGAAGATACACTGGTCCGGATCAAGGCCCAGGGCAAGGAAATCAGCGGCCGCCTCCATAGTACCCCGCTCCAGGGCGGCGCGGTCGTGCACCGAGGTGAGGGCGTGAAGATCGACGATAAAGGCGTACAGTTCGCTGTGATGCATATTGGCGATCATCGGCTGCATCATGCCGAAATAGTTGCCGATGTGCAGTTGCCCGGAGGGCTGGATACCTGACAAGATTCGCATGGTTTTTCCCGTTCTTTTCATGTTTTGCGGTGATGCCGCCCCCTGTCTTTAAAAAAAAAGCGGTCCGGCGGCAAGTGTTTTCTTGCCGGGAAAGGGGAAGAGGCCTTTTTTACCATGGGGGCGGGCCGCACAAAACAAAAAAGGGGAAGCGGGATTTCTCCCACTTCCCCGTCAACGCCAAGGTATTACGACGGTTACTCCTTGACCTCCTCGAAGTCGGCGTCGACCACGTCGTCGTCATCCTTCTTCTTGCCGGCATCCCCTCCCGCCTCGCCGCCGGGGGCGGATTGCGCCTGGCTGGCCTGGCTGTACATCATTTCGGCCAGCTTGTGGGAAGCCTGGGTCAGCGCCTCGACCGCCTTCTTGAGGGCATCGACGTCACTGCCTTCCATGACCTTCTTGACATTCTCGATTTCCCGCTCCACATTGCCCTTGGTGGCGGCATCGACCTTGTCGCCGAGATCCTTCAGGCTCTTCTCGGTGGCGTAGATCAACGAATCGGCCTGGTTCTTGGTCTCCACCAGCTCCTTGCGCTTCTTGTCCTCCTCGGCATGGGCCTCGGCATCACGCTGCATCTGCTTGATCTCCTCCTCGGAAAGTCCGCTGGAGGCGGTGATCTTGATCGACTGCTCCTTGCCGGTGCCGAGATCCTTGGCGGAAACATGGAGGATGCCGTTGGCGTCGAGATCAAAGGTGACCTCGATCTGCGGCACCCCGCGCGGTGCGGGCGGGATATCGGCGAGATCGAAACGGCCGATGGATTTGTTGTTGGCCGCCATCTCCCGCTCGCCCTGCAAGACGTGGATCGAAACCGCCGGCTGGCTGTCGGCGGCGGTGGAGAAGACCTGGCTCTTCTTGGTGGGAACGGTGGTATTCTTCTCGATCAGCTTGGTGAAGACTCCGCCCAGGGTTTCGATACCCAGCGACAGCGGGGTAACGTCGAGGAGCAGCACGTCCTTGACGTCGCCCTTCAGGACGCCGCCCTGGATGGCGGCGCCGATGGCCACCACCTCGTCGGGGTTCACGCCCTTGTGGGGCTCCTTGCCGAAGATCTCCTTGACCTTCTCCTGCACCTTGGGCATCCGGCTCATGCCGCCGACCAGGATAACCTCGTCGATATCGGCGGCGGAAAGCCCGGCATCCTTGAGCGCGGTCTTACAGGGGCCGACAGTCCGCTCGACCAGATCGGCGACCAGCGCCTCGTACTTGGCCCGGGAGAGCTTCATGTTGAGATGCTTGGGACCGGTGGCGTCGGCGGTGATGAAGGGCAGGTTGATGGTGGTCTCCATGGTGGTGGAAAGCTCCATCTTCGCCTTCTCGCCCTCTTCCTTCAACCGCTGCAGGGCCATCTTGTCGCTGCGCAGATCGATGCCCTGCTCGCGCTTGAACTCGTCGGCCAGCCAGTTGACGATCCGCATGTCGAAGTCCTCGCCGCCGAGGAAGGTGTCACCGTTGGTGGACTTGACCTCGAACACGCCGTCACCGATCTCCAGGATCGAGATATCGAAGGTGCCGCCGCCGAGATCGAAGACGGCGATCTTCTCCTCGCCCTTCTTGTCGAGGCCGTAGGCGAGCGAAGCGGCGGTGGGCTCGTTGATGATCCGCTGCACGTTCAGGCCGGCGATCCGGCCGGCGTCCTTGGTGGCCTGCCGCTGGGAATCGTTGAAATAGGCCGGAACGGTGATCACCGCCTCGGTTACCGGCTCGCCCAAGTACTCCTCGGCGGTCTGCTTCATCTTGGTGAGCGTCATGGCAGAGATCTCGGCCGGGGTATAGACCTTGCCGTCCACCTCGACGGCGGCATCGCCGCCCTTGCCCTCAACGATCTTGAACGGGCTGAGTTCCATGCTCTTCCGGACCTCGGCATCGGTGAACTTGCGGCCGATGAGGCGCTTGATCGCATACAGGGTCCGGGTGGGATTGGTCACCGCCTGCCGCTTGGCAACCTGGCCGACCAGACGCTCGCCGCTGTCGTTGAAGGCGATGATGGAAGGGGTGGTCCGGTTGCCTTCCACATTGGCGATCACCTTGGGCTCGCCGCCCTCCATGATCGACACACAAGAATTGGTTGTTCCCAAATCGATACCGATGATCTTGCTCATTCCATATTCTCCTTATACAGATAGGTTCAAAATTAAGATTGTCGTATCAGCCGGCGGCGACGATCACCTTGGCCGCCCGCAGCAAGCGTTCCTTGAACAGATACCCCTTCTGAAATTCCTTCAAAACGGTATTGGCCGCCGCCCCTGCACCAGCCTCCATGCCAAGGGCTTCATGGAAATTGGGATCAAAGGGCTGCCCGACACTCTCGATGGGCTTGAGGCCGAACTTCTCAAGGCACGCCAGCAACCCCTTCAAGGTCATCTCGACCCCTTCCAACAACGAACCGGCCTCGCCGTTCCCGGCTTGCCCCTGCTCGATGGCGCGTTCGAGGTTATCCAGGGAAGGCAACAACTCCTTGAGGATATTCTCCTCGGCATAACGGAGTGAGGTTTCCTTTTCACGGGCGGTACGCTTCTTGAAATTTTCAAGCTCCGCCGCCATCCGCAGCATCTTATCCTGGCTTGCAAGCACCTCCGCCCTAGCCGCGGCAAGCTCCTCGGTCAATTTATCGCCTTCCGCAGCCGCCGTCTCGGCAGCACCCGCCTCGCCCGCCGGCGCACCCTTCGCTGCTTCCGCCGCTGTCGCATCAACCTCGACAGGCGTCTCCGCCGTGTCTTTGGATTTTTTCGTCACCGATTCCTCCTGATCATAAATAGAATTCTCTGCCCGCAAGACCCGGCACGCCGGAGAGAAGCAGCATCAATTTTCGCCAACCGGCAACGGATCCCGCCACACCGCGCAACACGCGGCAAAACCCGAAGAAGTGGTTGATTTGCAATTGGGGGGAACAATAAGTATGCACCATTTCGTTGTCAAGTCATCAACAGGCATTTGACCGGCCCCCGCGCTTCTGGTACTCTGATGACGAAATTCCTTCAAAAAAACCCGTCAAAACAACGGGGTAAACATCATCCTTTCGCAATCGGGGAAATGCCATGGGTAGATTTTTTTTCATCTTTTTACTTTCGCTTTCCATGCTGGTCGCCCAACCCGGCAACAGCGCGGCGGAGATGCAACCGGTGCCAAAACTCAGGGCCGGCCTGCCGCCCTTCGAGGTCATGGCATCGATCCTCACCAACAACCGGCAGGCCGCCGACGCGGTGAAGGCCGACACCGACCTGACCGAACTCAAAACCCCCTATCTGACCTGGCTTACCGATGCCGATCCGCGGCTGGAGGAACGTCTCATCCTTTCCACGCCGGGAAAACCCCTGTACACGGTGCGCAACCTGGGCAACCAGCTTTCGGTATCGCCGGGCACCGTCGATTACGGCGTCCTCCACCTGCACACGCCGGTCCTCCTGATCACCGGCAGCACCGACAGCCTCGCCATTCGCATGTTCAAGGAGGGATACACCGGGATGGACGTTTCCATCCGCAAGGATCTCGACCATCTCCACCTGCCCCTGATCGAGCCGCCATCAACCGACAAGAATGCCGCCCAGCCTGATCCGGCCGAACAACTGCTCAGCACCGCCGAGGCCAACGTCGATTATCAGGTGGAACAGGCCGTGCAACGCTATAGTGACCGCGTCAAAAGCGGCCGTCTGGTGGTGGTTGGCGGCATTATCGATCTTGCCAACCTCTACGACCGAGGCCCCGGCCGCCTGATCATCATCAACGTCAACAACGAACGAAACGACGACAAGATCAAACGCTTACGGTTGATGACCAAGCTGGACGGTGCCATCATCAACAGCCAGATCGGCCGCTATCGCCCGCCGCGGAAAAAGGGCGCCAACAAATAACCACCCCGGCAGCAGGCATAAAAAAAGCCCCTCTCCAAGCGGAAGGGGCTTTTTTTATGCGGCAATGAAAAATGAGATTACGAGGCGAGGTACTGGGCAATGCCGTCGGCGATGGTGCCGACGATCTTCCGGAACCGCTCCTCATCACGCTCAAGAAGGGTCATCCGGAACCCCTGCAGTTCGGTGGCAAAGGAGGAAAGCGGCACCACGCAAACCCCGGTGGCGCCCAGCAGGTAGTAGACAAACCGTTTATCCAGCGACACCTTCGGGCCCGCGACCAGCCCCTCCACGTGCTCCCGCACCTCCTTGCTGGCGATGGGCAAGGTTTGCCGGCCATTGAGCCGCCCCTCCTCGAAAACGATGCTCATGTAAAAAGCGCCGTTGGTGCGGTTCACCTTCAGGCCGTCAACCTTCTTGAAAACATCGTAGGCGATGTTGGAGTATTTCTCGTACCGCGCGATCCGCTCCCGCAGATATCCCGGATATTCGGGATGGCTGATCAGGGCCGGCAACACCTTCTGGGGCAGGGTGGTGGAGCAAACCTCCACCATCTTGGCGTTGAGCAGCGAGTTCATGTATTTTTCGAACATCGGATCGCGGTGGGCGTTATAGAACTCGATCCAGCCGCAACGGGAGCCGGGCCAGGGCATTTCCTTGGAGATGCCCCGCATCGCCATGCCAGGCACCTCGCCGATCACATCGGACAACGGCAGTGAGTGCTGCCCGTTATAGGTGATGTTCTGATACACCTCGTCACAGACCACGAAGAGGTCGTATTTGCGGGCCAGATCGACCATCCCGCGCAGGATCTCCGGCGGATACACCGCGCCGGTAGGATTATCGGGGTTGATGATCAGGATGCCGGCCACCGCCGGGTTATACTTGATCCGCTTCTCCAGGTCATCCAGGTCCGGATACCAACGGTTATCGGGATCAAGCATGTAAGTCACCGGCCGATCGCCGGCATGGGCGGCCTCGGCCGAGGAATGGGTGGTATAGCTGGGGGTCGGCACCACCACCCGGGCGGTCCGCTTCAGAAAGCCGAACACCTTGCTGATCGCATCACCCAGGCCGTTGAAGAAAAGGATATCGTCGGGGGTGATCTGCACCCCGCCACGCCTGTTGGTCTGCTCGGCGATAAACTGCCGGGTCGACAACACGCCACGGGTCGGACAATAGCCGTAGGAAAGGTCCTCCTTGACGTAAGCGGCGACGATCTCCTTCATCCACTGGGGGATCACCTCGCCCTTGTAGATGGGATCGCCGATATTCTCCCAGTAGACCTTGATCCCGAGCTTTTCGAGCTTTTCACCGACATTGACGATGTTGCGGATCTCGTAAGTAAGCTCCCCGGCACCAATATGTAATATATCAGTACGCATTTGCCGTAACTCCAGAAGGAATGAAAAAAATAGCCCCGGACACCCCCCGACGGAGAGTGCTATCCGCCTGAATCATGGGCCTTACAAACAAACACAAAAGGGTATCAAGTACCACAGCGGGGGCGGTTCGTCAACAACCGCTTCAAGAATTCCCTTCCTGCGCCGATACGTTAAGTATGGACGCGACAACAAGCGTCAGACGCATGGGCGTTTGCCGACGAAGGAGGGATAGGATGAAACTCTGGAAATTCACCGTCGAAAACGATGTGGTCAAATACGGCAACAGGGAACGTCAACAACTGACCCCGAGTGGCTGCAACGAACCATTCCGGGATCGCTACTGGTGCCCGAAGCTCCAGTGGTTCCGGAAAGAGAGCTGTCCCTTCGTCAACCAGCGCGAATGTGCCAACTATCAGGACATGTGCGGAAGTTTGTAAGGAAACATCGCTGGCAGGATGAAGAGCCCGGCCGGAATCGGCGCATGGCAACCAAGAAAAAATTTAAACGATCCGGTTGAACCCGCGCCGGCCTTGCCCGGCAGCATTGTCACCACCCATGGAGCCGCCGCTGTCCCCATAGCCCCGCACCGAAAGACGTATGCCGCCACTGACGCTGCCGGTCGTATCGGCTGACGCACCAGCCGCACCCCCGGCGGCTTCCTGGCCCGAAGCCTCCCGCCGTTGTGCCGCCTCTTCCCGTTTTACCGCCGCCTCTTCCTCGCGGAGTTTGTACAACTCGCCCTGGGCATCGACAATCCCGGCCGCGGCGCGGGCGGCGACCCGCCGATCCTGCGCGGAGGGGTCTGCGGGAGCCAGGGCCGCCGACCGTACGACGTTCATCTTACGGATGGTTTTTTCCGGATCGGACTCGCCGGAGACATCTATCTGCACCTCCCCGCCCACCGCATATTTCCTGCCGTCCGGCCCACGTTGATACTGGAAGGAAGCACCACTGGCGGCATAACCGCCGGCGGCTGCAAGATGGGCCTGCTCGTGGGCGCGCACCTGCACGTCCCGCACCTGCAACTGCGTCACCACCCGCTGCTCTTCCGGGGTCAAGGCCTGATCCTTGCCGGTGGCCGTCTGCTCAGCGGCAGGGCCCTCACCCTCTGCAACCCCTTCTTCGGCAGCGCCCTCGGCCGCCTCCCCGGCAGCGCCCTCACCTGCAGCAGCTCCTGCGCCGGCGGCATCCGTCACGTCCGCAGGCATGCCGACACCGTTGCCCGCCTGTGCCCCATAGGCCCGCACGGCGGCCTGCGCGCGCCAATCGCCCGCAGCCTCGTCGGACGTCGCGGCCTGGCTGCGATTCTTCCACCACTGCCCCTGCGCAAAGGAGTCACCGCCAAGACCTGTCCGCGGCGGCGCCTGCTCCGAGCCTTGCGGCGCGGTAGGCACCCGGCCCGTCGACGACGCGCCGCC
>JAOUHH010000326.1 GCA_029865195.1 Desulfobulbaceae bacterium | reverse complement strand
GGCAACCGGCCAGCTTACCGCCTCCCAGCGCCCGGCGCCTCTGCCTCCTTTGCGGATCAGGGGTTGCAGCGGTCGTTCCGTGTCCTTGACCAGGGCCATCCCGGCCGCCCCCTTGGCGCAAAGTGCGCCGCCCAGCAGATGCTGATTGCCTTCAATCCAGTTTACCTCGTTGCCCTCGGATTCTACCCGGATGGGACAACGAACCGTACACATGCCGCACATGCTCCATGTCGATTTTGCCATGTAAAGTCTCCTGACTTGGATTGATGGTTGTCCGGAAAGTGGGAAACCATCGAATTGTCGCGTTGTAACTCGTTGCTTTGGTATTGCCATCCTCAGGATGTAGGATTTTATTTCTTCAGCGCCAGCGCGACTTTTTTCTCCAGTTCGTCCTTGTCGATGGGCTTGACGCAGTATTCGGCGGCACCGAGCGCCAGAGCATGTCTGGCTGTCTCGGCGGTAGGGTTGCCGGTGAGGATGATTGCCTTTACCGCCGGATTGATTTTTATTAATTCTTCAAGCACGGCGATGCCGCTCATCTTTTTCAATTTGATGTCCAGGATAACCAGATCAAGCGGATGGTTTGCGGCATGTTGCAGCGCTGCATCCTCATCGGTGAAGGCAACCACCTGATGGCCCTTCTTGGCGAGGATCTTCTGTACGAGAACGCCCGCCTCGGCAACATCGTCCAGCACCAGGATATGCGACATAACCGCCCTCTTTTTCGCGGATTATTTCCGGCTGTCGGGCGCTTCAGGCACCAGACAGCCGGAAACAGACAGCTTGCGCAGCAGTCCGCTAATAAACGCCCAGCAGTTTGAGGGCCAGGAGGACGAGGCCCATGCAGGCGACGCGCTTCACCACCAGGGGGCTCACCCGTTTGGCAATCTGCGGGCCGATGTATCCGCCGAGCAACGCCGCCGGGAACATGCACAGGAAAAAGAGCAGATCGAAGTTGCCGAACTGATAATGGCGTATGGTGCTCATGCCGGTATTGAAGAAGATAGCCAGCAGCGAACTGCCCACTACGATGTACATGGGCATCCCCATGCCCACGGTGAGAAGCGGCACCATGAACGGTCCGCCGCCGAAACCGAACATCGACGACATGATGGCGATGAAAAAGCCGCCGACGCAGCCGACGACCATGTTGGCCTCAAATTCGTGTCCCCAGAATTCAATCTTCATATTTGTCCCTCCTTAGCTCTGTTTCGCCTTGGCAGTTTCTTCGGCGCGTTTTTTGAATTCCTTCAGAATGGCCTGTTCCTTCTTGTTCTTTTCAAGATACCCCGGGGTGGTCTGCCAGAACATCAGGCCGGCCAACACCAGCAGGATCCAGCCGAAGGCAAACTTGAACTGATCGAGGGTGATCAGTTCGGTAAGCTTGGGGCCGATGAAGCCGCCCAACATCATGGCCAGGCCGATGCTGACTCCAAGCTTCCAGTTGATGAATTTGATCTTCGAATAGTTGTAGATGCCGCTGCCCTGTGAGAAGAGAACGGTGGGGGTGACGGTGCCGGCCACCACCGTATGGGGGAGTGCCGGGAAGAGCGACACCAGGATCGGGTTGAGGATGAAGCCGCCGCCTGCGCCCATCAGTACGCCGAAGATGGAGATGGCCAGGGTAAGCAGGAAGGGCCACATGAGGTTCAGGCTGGTGCCGGCGTTACTGAGATAGATGACCGGGAAGCTGATTTTGTTTTCGAACTCGACCGGTTCACTGCGGAGATTCTTGTCTACCACGGCAACAATCTTGTATTTGCCCGGGGCAAGACCTTCCCGGATCTTGACTTCGGCAGAGAAATTGCCGTCCGCTGCTACATCGATGTCGGCTCCCATCACCTTGTCGAGGCTGCGGAAACGGGCCTTGACCAGTTGCATGGAGCGTTTCCTGTTCTCCTTCTCATCCAGGGGAGATAAGAGGTTGCCGCGGCTGCCGATGATGCTTGCCATGAGGCTAGCCTGGTAATGATTTATATTGATCCCGGCCGGTACGGTGTACGCCGCGTCGGCGCCGGTCTCCTTGAGCGCCTTGGAAAAACTCCACTCCTTGCCCTGACTCTTGAATTCGTCTAGTTTCGGTTGCATCTCCTTCGGAATGAAGATCTTGTAGTAGGCAGGCATGTCGTAGGTGAGATAGAAGATATAAGGTATCTTGCCGGTTTCCTTATCCTTCTTGTTGTCGAAGCGATTGGCGCGAACCGCTCTGTCGGCGGCCCACACCTCCAGATATACGGGTTTGCCGGCAGGAGCCCGGCCGTTAACCTTGATGACGCCGCCGTTGTTGAGGGTGGTCTTATCGATCTGGACAGTAGGAGCCTCGGGCGGCGGTGCAGCCTGTTCGGCTGCTACAGCGGCTTCCGTGGCAGCACTCACCGGCTCCTCTGCCTTGGCGGTGTCCCACGGCAGAGTCAGGAGTAGGGTCAGAATTCCTGCCAGCAGGGGAAACAATGGGAACTTCTTTTTCATGGGCTTATCTCCTTTTTAGTCCTTAAGACTCTTTTGACATCTCCTCGTCATCTTGACCTTTTCGGCATTTCACCTCATTGGTCTGTCTCCGGCGGGAAGATGTC
>JAOUHH010000107.1 GCA_029865195.1 Desulfobulbaceae bacterium | reverse complement strand
GTCATCCCCTCCCGCTATGAGCCGTGCGGGCTTACCGATTTCATCGCCCAGCTCTTCGGCAACCTGCCCATCGTCCACCATGTCGGCGGGCTGGTCAAGGTGAAGGACGGGGTCACCGGCTTTGCCTACCAGGATCACAGCTCCGCCGCCCTGATGGGCGCCATGCAGCAGGCCCTGCAGCTGTTCCGCCGCTCACCGGAGCGGATCGGCGCCATGCAGCGGGCCGCCATCGCCGCGATCAACGAGAAATACACCTGGGATACGGTGGTGCGCCGCTATCTCGATCTTTATGGCGAAGCGCGCCGGATGTGCGATTGATTCCTAAGGAAGTATTTGACACGGTGGGCAGGATATACGAGCATGGGTAAGCAAAGTCGCCCGCTGCGATCGAGACGCCGGGGCGCGTCCTTCATAACAATTTGAATTTTCTGAACAAGAAACGAGGAGGCAGGAGGTATGACCGTAACCGTAGGGATTAACGGCTTTGGCCGGATCGGCAGAAATATTTTTCGGGCCATCGACAAGGACCCGCTGTTCAAGGATATCGAGATCCGGGCGATCAACGATCTCACCGACAACAACACCCTGGCCCACCTGCTTAAATACGATTCGGTGATGGGGGTATACGATCGCGCCGTTGCCGCCGACGAGCGCGGCATTATCGTTGATGGCCGGCATGTCGCCGTCTTCAACCATCGCAATCCCGCCGATATCCCCTGGGGCGAGATGGGCGTCGACTACGTGATCGAGGCCACCGGCCACTTCACCGACGGCGAGAAGGCCAGCGCCCATATCGACGCCGGCGCCAAGAAGGTGGTGATCTCCGCCCCGGCCAAGGGCAACGTCAAGACCATCGTCATGGGCGTCAACGAGCACGAGTACGACCCCATGGAACACCATGTGGTCTCCAACGCCTCCTGCACCACCAACTGCCTGGCGCCGGTGGCCAAGGTGATCCTCGACCGGTTCGGGATCAAGCGCGGTCTGATGACCACCGTCCACGCCTACACCAACGATCAGTCGATCCTCGACTTCCCCCACAGCGACCTGCGCCGCGCCCGTGCCGCCGCCGTGTCGATGATCCCCACCAAGACCGGCGCCGCCGCCGCCGTTTCCCTCGTGTTGCCCGATCTCAAGGGCAAGTTCGACGGCATGGCGATCCGGGTGCCGACCCCAAACGTCTCGGTGGTGGACGCGGTGATCGAGGTGGAGCGGGAGGTGACGACCCCCGAGGTCAACCAGGCCCTGAAGGAGGCCGCCAACCGTTTCCTCGGCTACTCCGACGAGCCCCTGGTTTCCATCGATTACCAGGGCAACCCGCATTCCTCGGTGGTGGACGCGCTCTCCACCAAGGTGCTGGGCGGGAACATGATCAAGGTGCTGAGCTGGTACGACAACGAGTGGGGCTACTCCAACCGGGTTCTCGATCTGATCCTGCTCATGGAGGCGCAGAAGCCGCTGTAACAGCCGCACCGGCAGCGGTTTTAAGGTGATACAACATCCCCGGCGGGTGGCGGCAACGTCACCCGCCGTCCTATCTCAACCCTGGTCAGGCCGATCATGCTGGACAACAAGAACGACGCCATCGAATCAGACGCCCTCAAGGCCAACCTGCTGGAAACGGCGGTGGCCGAGGTCACCATCGATCCCGCCTTCGCGGTGCTTACCGAGATCGTCAAGGATTACCAGGGGATACTCAACAACCTGGAGGATCTGCTCTACGAGATCAATCACCCCTTCCACAACTGGAACCTGATCCTGCCGAGGCTCCGCGCCTTTGTCCTCAAGAACAACGGCCATTTCCGGCGCCATGGCAAGGGGCCGGAGGCGGTGCCGCTCTTTGCCGGGATCTTTCTCGATGCCATTGGCGAGGCCGGCAAGAACGAGGCCCTGCTCGGACAGGCCATCGAGGGGTTGCTGGCCTATCTCGACAACCTGATCGCGAGCCTTGACCCAGCCACTATCAACGAATACGAGGCGGCGCTGGCCTTCTGCTGGCAACGGTTGGCCGTCCTGGACGATCCGTTGTTGATCCACGTGGTGCAGGGGCACCACCCGATGAAGAAGATCGCCGGCAAGCTGCTCGATTTCGCCACCCGGCAGACCGCCTCCGACCGGGTCTATGATCTGCGGCCGTTGGGGCGGTTGATGCAGCGGATCTTCACCCTCAACTACCAGTACTGGCTGGGCGAGGAAGACCCGCTGCCCTGGTTTGCCGAGCAGTGCGGCGACATGTGCGAGGGGTGGCAGGCCGGCCAGCTTTTCGGGTCCATCTCCCACGAGCGGTTGCGGGCGCATCTGGAAACCCTGAAGGGGATCGATATCGAGGCGGCGCCGGCCGATCTCGCCAAGGTGCTGGAGTTGCCGTCGCACATGGACATCGTCCGCCTCTACAAGGAGGTGCCGACCCGGCTGGTGGAGGCGAAGCCGGCGGAAAGCAGCGAGGAGAGCGACCGCTTCGCCGAGAACCGCAAGCTCCTCTTCCTCTTCCGGATCATGGATACCGCGGGCCTTGCCCTGATTCACGAGGAGACCCTGCGCGAGATCAACCGCAGCCTGGTGCATCTCATTCGCCAGCAGACCTTCGAGGAGATCGAGAGCTTTCTCCTCACCACCCTGCAGCTCTTGAAGGAGAACGTCAAGAAATACCCCCACACCTCCCTGCAGTGCATCCAGGTGCTGGGCTCCGAGGTCTTCAACCGCGGCAACAGCCGGCTGGTGGAGACCTTTCTCTGGGAGACGGTGCGGTTCGGCTTCCAGTACGCCAATGTCGCAGGCGTCGACGAAGACTGGCAGCCGCTCACCAACCCGGCTCACCTCGCCAATATCCGGGTCTGGCTCAACCTGATCATGCAGGAGCCCAAGTGGTGCTCCACCCTCTTTTCGGCCCTGATCATCAACCTCAAGCTCTCCGGCACCTGCATCAAGGACACCGATCTCTTCCAGCGTGATATCACCCGGCTCCTCAACCATCCCATCGGCCCGGTCTATAACCTGGTCAAGCAGTTCGCCAAGCTCCTGCCGGTATTCTTCAACGAGATCGGCGCCGAGGGCGTGTTGCGTGATGTCTCCACCGAGCTTGATGAAACCCACCGCCGCAAGGACCGGCTGATCCATTTCCTGCGCAAGCAGAGCCATGTCGAGAGCAGCAACCTGATCGTCGATTTCATCCAGGCGATCCTTGAATTCTGGCAGCATCTCGACAAGAGCGTGCTGGCCCCCTATCTGCCCGAGGAGGTCTTGCGGCAAGTGCAGACCAGCGGGCCCTTTGTCGATGACCTGCATACCCTGCAGACCAGGCTGTTCGCCGAAAAGGACGTCACCCGGGTGGAGGATCTGCTCAACTGGGACGATCATCGCCTGAGCGCCTGGCTCGAGCGGCAGAGCGATCTCGATCCCGGCGAGACCAACCGGTTCCGCCTCCTGGTCAACATGTACCGGCTGCTCTATCAGAAGTACAACCTCGGCTTTCAGGAGATCCGCCAGCAACTGGAGCAGGCGGCCAACGCCGGGTTTCCGGAGATGGGGCAGCTGCTGGCCGATCTGGAGATCTGCGACCCCTTCCAGTGCCTGAACGCCTTGCTCGACCATCTGGAATCGCTCAAGAAAACCATCCTCAGCGAGGAGGTGTTCGAGGCCAAGGAGGATATCTACTACAAGCGCCATATCGCCGTGGATATCCCCTCGGTCTACGGCCGTTACCGCGAGAAGAAGTTCGATGCCCTTTCGCTTACCTTTCGCCTCGAGAACCTCGCCAACATCTATCTCGAAAAGCTGCCCAAGCAGATCAACCTCTCCTTCATCACCCGGGCCACCTTTATCCGCATCATCAAGTGCCTGCGCTGTTACCTGCGGGCGCTGAAGGTCGACGGCATCACCAGCCGCCAGCTGGAAACCTATATGTCGCTGCTCTCCGGCTCGCTGGGGATCAAGCGGTTCTCCTACACCCAGTATCTCGATATCTTCCGTGGCTTCTCGGAAGGGGTTAAGAACGTCATCTACGCCTACTACACCAATATCCACGAGAACAACCTCTCCATCATCATCCCGCAGATCGGCGTGGACAACCTGCTGGTCAAGTACCGCTCCCTCTGGGACGACGAGGACCCGGAAAGCACCAGCCACCGCCTCTCGGAATCGTTCCTCCGCGACCTCATCGCCGGCACTTTCGGCCTCCAGCACCTCGACAACTTCATCTCCCGCATCTACCAGACCCTGGAGAACCAGAAGGAGCTGCTCGACGAGGAGAGCCTCGATCTGCTGATGACCTACAACCCGGAGCGGGCGATCAGCTTCCTGCACCAGAAGAACCCCCGCGCCAACAACCTGATCCTGCTCGGCAACAAGGGCTACAACCTGACCCTGTTGGCCGGCGACAACAAGCCGGTGCCGCCCGGCTTCATCGTCACCACCGAGATCTTCCGCTGCTGGCCGGTGGTGAAGAGCTTCGCCCGGGCGCGGAACGAGTTCATGGAGCAGCTGCGCGAGTCGCTGAATGCCATCGAGCAGAGGACCGGCCGTCATTACGGCGACCCGACCAACCCGCTGCTGCTCTCGGTGCGGAGCGGCGCCGCCGTTTCCATGCCCGGCATGATGGCCACCATCCACAACGTCGGCCTCAATCAGGAGATCGTCGAGGGGTTTGCCGTGGCCACCGGCCAGGAATATCTGGCCTGGGACAACTACCGCCGCTTCCTGCAGTCTTGGGCGATGACCCAGGGGGTGGCCCGCGAGGAGTTCCAGGCCCTGATGAACGCGGCCAAGGCCCGCCACGGGGTGACGGTGAAGCGGGAGTTCACCCCTGCCCAGATGCGGGAGCTGGCGCTGGACTACCAGAAGGCGATCCGCAGCGTCGGCATCGGCATCCCCGACGACCCCTGGCTGCAACTGGTGGGGGCGGTGGAGATGGTCCTCGATTCCTGGGAAACCGACAAGACCAGGGATTACCGGGCGTTGATGGATATGTCCGAGGCGTGGGGCACGGCGGTGATCGTGCAGGCGATGGTTTTCGGCAACCAGGGGCCGCAGGCGGGCAGCGGCGTGCTCTTCACCGCCCATCCCTACCGCAAGGTGCGGCGGGTGGCGCTGTGGGGCGACTACGCGCCGGGCGATCAGGGCGAGGATATCGTCAGCGGCCTGGTTTCAACCTACCCGATCTCGGTGGAACAGGCGGAGATCGATGGCCGTTCCGAGGAGAACAGCCTGGAGGTGCGGTTCCCTGAGATATACAAGGAGTTGCTGGTGCTGGCCCGCGAGCTGGTCTACGAAAAGGGCTGGAACCCGCAGGAGATCGAGTTCACCTTCGAGGGGATAGGGGCCAAGGATCTCTACATCCTCCAGACCCGGGACATGATCACCATCAAGAAGGACGAGAGCTTCGACGTCCTCGCCGATTCGGTGGATGTGGAGGCGCACCAGCTGAGCAAGTGTATCGGCGTCAGCGGCGGGGCGCTTGCCGGGCGGGCGGTGTTCACCGCCGACAACATCCGCGCCCTGCGGGCTGAGGACCCTCAAACCCCGCTGATCCTCATCCGCCAGGATACGGTGCCCGAGGACATCAAGGAGATATCCATGGCCGACGGGCTGCTCACCGCCAGGGGCGGGCAAACCTCGCACGCCTCGGTGGTGGCGATCCGGCTCGAAAAGACCTGCCTGGTCGGCTGCAACGCGCTTAAGGTGTACGAGGCCGAGGAGCGGGCCGAGATTAACGGCCACGAGATCCGTTTCGGTGACCCCATCACCATCGACGGCCGCAAAGGATTGTTCCTGAAAGGGATGCACCCGGTGCAGCGCGAGGTGCATATCCTGCCGCTTTAAGGAGAAACCGCATGATCGTTGGCGTTCCCAGGGAGATAAAGGAGAAGGAGTTCCGGGTCGGGATGGTGCCGGCCGGGGTGGTGAGCCTGACCCATGCCGGCCACATCGTGCTGGTGGAGCAGGGCGCCGGCCTGGGCAGCGGCATCGACGATGCGGAGTACCGCCGGGCCGGGGCCGAGATCGTCTCCTCGGCCAAAGAGGTTTACGACCGGGCGGCGCTGGTGGTTAAGGTCAAGGAGCCGTTGCCGCCGGAGTACGACCTCCTCCGCGAGGGGCAGATCCTCTTCACCTACCTCCATCTGGCGCCGGTGCCGGAGCTGACCCAGGTCCTCCTGAATAAAAAGATCATCGGCATCGCCTACGAGACGGTGCGGCCCGACGACGGCTCGCTGCCGCTGCTTGCCCCCATGAGTCAGGTGGCCGGGCGGATGGCGATTCAGGAGGGGGCGCGCTTTCTCGAAAAGGAGGCCGGCGGCCGCGGGGTGTTGCTGGGCGGGGTGCCTGGCGTGGAGCGGGGGCATGTGACCATCATCGGTACCGGCACCGTGGGAGCCAACGCCGCCAAGATGGCGGTGGGCTTAGGCGCCGAGGTGACGGTGCTGGGGTTGCGGATCGACCAACTCACCGCCCTGGAGGCGCAATACGGCAGCCGGCTCACCACCCTGATCTCCAACCGCCACAACCTTGAAGAAGAACTGCGGAAGGCCGATCTGGTGGTGGGGGCGGTGCTGGTGGTGGGCAGCCGCGCCCCCAAGCTGATCACCCGCGAGATGCTGGGGCTGATGAAGAAGGGGGCGGTGATCGTCGATGTCGCCATCGACCAGGGCGGCTGCGCCGAAACCTCCCGGCCCACCACGCATTCCGACCCGGTCTTCGAGGTGGACGGCATCATTCACTACTGTGTGGCCAACATGCCGGGCGCGGTACCCCGCACCTCCACCTTCGCCCTCACCAACGTCACCCTGCCGCTGGCCCTGGCCTTGGCCGACAAGGGCGTTGCCGCCGCTGCCCGCGACAATATCGCCCTCCGGCGCGGCATCAACGTCTATCTCGGCAAACTGATCTGCCCGGACGTGGCCGAGTCGCAAGGCCGGGTCTGCGAGGAGTTGCCGTTTTAGATTGTGGGGGGTAATGGCAACGCAAAAGCCCCGAGCCTGTTTGGCTGCGGGGCTTTTTTATGACAGCTCTATCGGGCGGGTGATGTCCGAGGTGTGTTGTATTGCAAGACCTGACTGCGCCTCGTGTTAGCCAATAGACTTAAAAAAAGCTTTTCGCCCACAGGAAGATGGCTAATAGTTTGTTATACGTAATACTTAGTAGATTTTTGAAATCGTTGATTATGCCTTCTTTTTGTTCTTCTATACCGGATGTTTTTCCTTCAATTTGAAGTTTGAGTCTTTCCGCTCTTTTGTCAGGAGCAGGGTGGCTTGACAGAAAAGAATGATCATTGCCGAGCTTAGAAATTTTTTGCAGGGCTGAAACTGCTGCCGTAGTGTCATACCCCATATTCTTCATGAATATGAGTCCGTAATCATCCGCTTCTTTTTCCTCAAGCTGCGAAAATTGTGCGCCAATCAACACCTCCACAAGTTCACCAAGTTGTGAACGGGCAATATCTCCTGCTGTGCTATTGATTGATGCAATTGCTTTACGTACGGCGGACGAGCCATATGCCAATTGAAGTTTTTTGTGGATATGTTTCAAGGCGATGTGGCCCATTTCATGCCCGATGACAAATCGAAGTTCATCATCGTTAAGCATGTCCATAAGACCACTGTAAATTCGGATCGTACCGTCCGCCATGGCAAAGGCGTTTACTTCCTTGGCGAGATAGACCTTGTAGTTGAAATCAAATTCCCCTTCTTGATGGTGGTTGCCAACAAGAAGTTTGAGTCTTTTTGCGTATTCATTCTCCGATGGTGCAACACTATGTTGAGTGTCTGCAAATGCAGATGATTCCCTAGCCATAATTTGAACTGTGTCATCAGAAATGGTGATGGCGTTTACAACATCGATTCCTGCCTCTATTGCAAGTGGAACATTTGAATCTCCACATCCTGTAAGGAAAAGTGTCAATAAATTTAAAGCTATAAGAGTATACTTGAACATTGTAAAGTAAAGATGTTATTGGTTGACGCCGAGGAAAAAGGTGGGAATACGCATACTCGCGGTAATGTGTTAGACATTATACATTTATTCCGTATGTTTGGAGGCTGAAAGTTGTAAACTCTTTTATCTCCTCCAGAAACAATGGCTACTAACAAGCAGAGCAGTAGCGATGGAAAGTTCCACAACTCCTAAACCGATGAGCATTCGATAGTCACCTTGCGCCAACTTAGCCAAGAAATTACCAAGTGAAATCATAAGGCATAGAAAGAAGAAGAACCGTATCCGGTAAAATTGCCATAGCATCGGTTGTTTCAGCGCATCAATTCTTTTCAAATTCTTGTTGCACACACTGATAAACAGGTATTTTGCCTTCAGCCACCCGATCACCAATCCACTCAAAATACCCATTATTACCAAAAGTGAACTAACTCCTCCTTTGGCCGACTGAAGGAACAAGCCGGCACTTTTAATCAGGAGGACCACAACACCAATATACCAAACCAGTGCGGCCAATCTTTTCAGTGTGCGAGTTGATGTATTGAGCATTAAATTATTGCGAGTTTCACTGTGCAAGACTGTTGGCATGCACAGCGAGCTTTGTTGAATTATAAATTCGGCATATGAAGTAGGATGGTCAGTATGGGTTTTGCAGCCAAACTGTCAATGATTTCAAATAGCTAGAGTCGCGCATGGCTGTGGGTTGTCGAGCGT
>JAOUHH010000325.1 GCA_029865195.1 Desulfobulbaceae bacterium | reverse complement strand
TACAGGGCGATGCCGACAAAGATCGTTGACGACATACTGAAGACATATTTGCCGACCAGCCCGCCCCGCAGGTAGATATCATCGGTGATCCTGGTCAAAACCTCGGTCATGATCACCTCATACCCCATATTGAGCGTGCCGTCCTGATCGGCGGCGTTGGTCTTGAACAACAAGCCGCCGCTCCCGTCACGGTAGGTCTTCAGCCGCCAGTTGACCTGGCTGACATTGAGATGCAGCCGCTGTAAACGGTCGGGCTTGATCTGCAGGCCGGAGATCAACAGGCTGCCGTTTTCCAGTTGATACGCCTCCTTGACGCTCTTCACCAGCCCGAGCCCCAGCAGGTACACCCGATCGCCCTCCGTTTCCTTGGCAAAGGCGGCGGTCAACAATTCGTGGGAAAGCATCCCGTCGTAAGCGGGGTCCATCGACGCGCCGCCGTGAAAGATGTGCCGGATCTTGCGTTGCCTGACCGCAAGATCGCTTTCATACTTGGGATTCTTCGCATAGAGGCGGGTGATGAATTCCTCAAAGGAATGCATGTACCCCTCGACATGATACTTGAGGATATAGACATCCGTAGAGGTCATCATATCCTCAAGCTTGCCACGGGCCTTCTGGAAGGTGGCGCCGCTGCATCCGCCCAACAGCAGCGCGACGCATAGCAGCAAACAGGACAAGCGGACGGCCTTGCGGCCGTTCCCCTGTTTGCGGGCGATATCCTCCATGCGGTGAGCCTTACAGACCTGCCCCGGTGATCTTCTCAAGCGCCTCCCGGTAGCGAGCCCCGGTTTTCTCGAGAACATCCGCCGGCAGCGGCGGCGGGGGCGGTGTTTTCCCCCAGGAGAGGGAGGAGAGATAATCGCGCAGGAACTGCTTGTCGAAACTGGGCTGACCACCGCCCACCTTGTACTGATCCACCGGCCAGAACCGGGATGAATCCGGGGTCAACACCTCATCGATGAGGATCAACTGGTCGCCCAGCATCCCCAGCTCGAACTTGGTGTCGGCGATGATGATGCCCTTGCCGCGGGCATAGTCGGCCGCCTTCGTGTAGAGCCGCAGACAGACATCGATCACCTTGGCGGCAAGCTCCGGGCCGAGGATCTTTTCCATCTCGGCGATGGAGATATTCTCATCGTGCGCGCCCTGCTCCGCCTTGGTGGAGGGGGTGAAAAGGGGCTGGGGAAACTTCTCCGACTCCTGCATGCCGCTGGGCAGATGCACCCCGCAGACCGTGGTGTTTTCCTTGTAGGCGCTCCAGAAGGAGCCGGAGAGATAGCCGCGGACGATGCACTCCACCGGCAACGGCTTCGCCTTCCTGACCAGCATGCTGCGCCCGCGCAGTTGTTCCTTGTACGGGGCACAGACGGCGGGATAGGCATCGACGTCGGCGGTGAGCAGATGGTGGGGGACGATGTCCTTGAGGTAATCGAACCAGAACAGGGATATCTTGGTCAAGACCGCCCCCTTGTCCGGGATCGGTTCCGCCATCACCACGTCGAAGGCGGAGATCCGATCGGTCGCCACCATCAGCAGGTTGCCCTCAACCTCGTAGAGATCACGGACCTTGCCGCGGTTCAGGAGTTTCAGGCCGTCAAAATGGGTTTCGGTAATACTGTTTGCCATGTCTTTCTGCCCTCGGATTGCAATAATAAAGGTATGGTGTTGCCGGCGCGCCAGGAGGCCGACATCTTTCAACAAGCACGATTGTTCTCACAGAGGCGGCATCGGCGGCGTGGCGCCATGCCGGCCGGCCACATAGCTGCCGCGCCGGTTAGCCCGCTCCAGGCATTCCGCCGGGGGCCGCGTTCGCAGATACCCCTCGATGAGGGTTGCGAAGAAGGCGTCGCCCGCCCCCACCGTATCGACGACCTCGACCGGGAACCCGGGATGCTCATAGCAGCGGTCGCCGGCCATCAGCCAAGCGCCGTTTTTGCCTTCGGTTACCGCCAGAACCGTCACATTATACTTTTTCAAAAGCTCTTTCGCGACCATCTTTTTTTCGGTGGCGTCGATTGCCGCCCACCCCCCTACTCGGCGCAATTCATCGCCGTTCATCTTGACCAGATCGGCGTCGGCAAGGGAAGCGAGCACCAGTTCCGGGGTGGTGAACGGCGGTCGCAGGTTGACATCATAAAACCGCGCCGCCGCCCGCCGCCGCAACCAGCCAATCGCCTCCCGGCTCCGCGGATCGCGCTGGGCCAGGGTGCCGTAAATGAGGGTAAAGGGTTTGCCGCCGAGCAGATCGTCCGCCGGTGCAAAAGAGATGGCGTCCCAGGCGGCCGGGGCTACGATATCAAAGGAGGGCTCATGGTCGGCGCCGATGGTGACCTCGACCCTGCCGGTGGGCAAGGACGGATCACGCTGCACCCCGGCAACCGATACCCCAAGCTCGGTGAGACGCCGCAGGGTCTCCTCTGCCAGCCCGTCACTGCCGATACGGGTGACCACCGTCGCCTCCACCCCGAGCTGCCCGAGCTGATAGGCGACATTTACCGGCGCCCCGCCGAGTACCCGCCGATCAGGGAAACAATCCCACACCACCTCCCCGACCGTCACGATCCTGCCTTTCACCATG
>JAOUHH010000324.1 GCA_029865195.1 Desulfobulbaceae bacterium | reverse complement strand
GGGCCTCGGTAGTCCAACCAAGCCGATCACCAGCGCGACGTTGACCACCGCCCGCACCTTGTCCATCACATCCGCACGGGGGACTACCGAGGCCACCACCACCTTGGAACCGGCGGCCTTGGTGGCGCCGGCGGCCAGCATGGCCGGATCAAGCAGGTGTTCGTAGATGATGTATTCATCGTTGACGGCGTTAAAGACCGAGGCCTTGCCGTCGGCAAAACATTGCAACAGATCCTGATCCTGCACCGGTTTGCCGATTGTGGCGGGGTCGGACCCGACAAGGACCTCGTTCTTGGCCAGATTGACCACCATCGACCCGGCACCGTGTAAACCGGCCCGAACCAACTCCTCATTCATCTCCTGGGTTATCCGCTGCATCTTGGCGCAATCGACAAAGGCATGCAGGTAGCCATTGGGGTTGCCGCTGGAATCCTTGGTCAAAAAGCTGAACAGATACCCCTCCGTCCCGGCGGCAGCGTTCATGAACGGATTCCGCGTCAACTGCACACTTCGCCCATCCTCGCCGACCTTGCCCGAAAACGCAAAGACCATATCCATGCCTTGTTGATTTTCATCGGCGGTGAGGAGAACCTTGCCATCACTGTCAGTCAGGAAAAGGGTGCAAAAGCCGGGCGCCCCCTGCAGCTTGGCGACAAGATCGCTCTTCAGCTCGGCCAGGGCCTGAAACTCAATGGACATCCCGTAAACATCTTCCTTGGTCCAGTTGCGAAAGACATTGGCCATCTGCAGCAACGAACGGTTGAAGGTCTCGGCGCTACTGTCGACAACCAGACGCGTCACGGTGCCGCTGTTCTGCACCGAACCTGTCCGGAGAGCGTTTGCCGAGACAAGCACAATGACAACCATGGGCAGGATGGACAACATCGAGCCGATCATGATCTTTTTGCCGATTTTCAACGAGCTCCACCGAAACAGATTCATGCAAATCTCCAAATTGACGTAAATTCCGGCCCCCTGACCAAAGGGCCGGAATCCATCCCTTTTCTCCGATCCACCCAACACCGAATGAATCGGAGAAAAGGCCATCCCCTCTAAATCACAGATGCTCCGGTTTGCCGGCCGCCTTGCGTTCGGCCTGCCAATCAGCAAGGGAGATCGCCGCCTTATTGCCGGGCACCGCATTGATGATCTCGAAATAATCGAGCTTGTACTTGTCCTTCAAGACCTCGGCCTGGGGCTTGCAACGGACGGCGTAGACGGTCTGCACCGACTGATGATCAAACGCGCGCCAGACCTGCTTGTCCTTCAGCAGCGTATACTCATGCCCCTCAAGGGCCTTGATGACCGCAGCGGTGTCAAAGGATTTGGCCCGCTCAACGGCGCTCTTGTACTCGTACAGAATGGTATAGGCGCTGGCCCCGGAGGTGGAGGGATAACGGCCGTATTTGGCGGCGAACTTCTCGACAAATGCCTTGCCGCGCGGGTAGTTGTATTTATAGGGAACCTGCCAGGTCCACGGCAACGCCCCGACCACGCCTTCCATCACCTTGGCGCCACCGCTTTCCGCCATCCCCAGGGTCAGATTGGGGACCACGATCTGCATGTCGCCCTTCATCCCCATGGAGGTGGCGATACGAACGGCGGTGGCCATGTCCTTGCCGAACAGCACCAGCACCAGAACGTCAGGCTTCACGATCTTGGCCAGACTGAGTGCCTTCTTGAAATCCGCTTCCGTGGCGCCGGGAAAGGGTGTTTTGGTCATCTTGTGCACGGTGGTGTCCTCGGTGCCGCTCAACTTCCGCACCGACGATTCCGTGGTCCACCCCCAGGTGTAATCGGCGGTGATATAGAAATATTTCTTGCCGGTGAAGTTCTTCTTCAGATAGTCGGCGATGGCGTTGGCGCCCATGTACGCGTCATAGCATTCGCGGAAGGTGGTTTTGAAGCCGTCCTTGCCGGTGGTGTCGGTGGAATAGGTCAGCGTGCCGAAGAAGGGAACATTCTTGGCGTTGCAGACCTTGGCCACGGCAACGGCAACCCCGCTTGAGGAACCGCCGAATACCATCTTGGCCCCTTCCTTGTCGATCAGCTCGGTGGCGTTGGTGGTGGAGAGATCCGCCTTGGACATCGAGTCGCGCCAGGCCACCTTGACCTGTTCGCCCATGATCCCGCCGGCGGCGTTGATCTCTTCAACCGCCAACTCCGTCGCCCGCCACTGATCCAGCCCCTGCACCGAATAGGGACCGGTTTTCGGGTAATTCAGGCCGACGGTAACCGTGCCGGCGGACACCGGCATGGCCTGCATGAGAGTTAACAGACATCCCGCGAAAACAGCCCCGGATAATCGATTCAGCCACTTCCTATTCATCCTTAATCTCCTCCTCGCTGTTGTTAACTACAGATTTTCCCTTTGGATCTTTCACTCAAATAAAAGTGCATGCGATCCCTCGATCAATCTGGCAAAAAATCCTAACAATTCAGAAAAAGGCTACCGCGGCATGCGCAGTGAAGTCAAATTTTAATCAATAAAAATTTTCATTCTCTTTATCTGGCTAATTTATCAACGAAAAAAATTACACCCACCTGCCGCACTTCTTCACGCAACCATTGCCCGAAGGTCGCCCGAGC
>JAOUHH010000106.1 GCA_029865195.1 Desulfobulbaceae bacterium | reverse complement strand
GGCGTATTGGGGTGGCCGCCGATCTGGACATAGGGCCGGTCGTCGCCGTGGAAATCGCTGCCGCCGCTGAACAGCAGGTCAAGCTTGACGCCGAGGCGATGGAGCGTTTTGACGGTTTTGGGGGTATGGGTCGGGTAGTGGAGTTCAAGGCCGGCCAAGCCCATCCCCTTCAGGTCGGCGAGGATGTGCGGGGTGGCCTTCAACTGCCGGTCGTTGGCGGCCGGGTGGGCGAGAAAGGCCAGGCCGCCAGCCTCTCTGATCATGGTGATCGCATCCGGCGCGTCCATGCGGTAGCATGGCGCATAGGCCGGGGCGCCCCGGCGGAGGAATTTCTTGAAGGCCTGATCCATGTTCTTGACGATTTTTTTGGTCACCAGCAGTCGGGCGATATGAGGCCTGCCCACCTGCCCGGGGGTCGGCGGAAGCTCCGCGATGTCTAGGGGGAATCCTATCTCGCGGAGGTTGGCGAAGATCTTCAGGTTGCGTTGGTGGCGGGCCTGTTGCAACACCTGCAAGCGTTGCTGGAGTCGGCTGTCGGTGTGGGCGAAGCCGTAACCCAGGATATGCAGGGGGTGCCCGGCGTGGTCGGCACTTACCTCAACCCCGGTGATGACCTCCACGCCCAGGGCCTGGCCGTGGGCCAGCGCCTCGTCGATGCCAGCGGTGGTGTCGTGGTCGGTGAGGGCGATGGCTTGCAGTCCGGCCGTATGAGCTAGTTCAACCAGGGTTGCCGGGGAGTTGGTGCCGTCCGAGTAGGTGGAGTGGGTGTGCAGGTCGATGAAGCGCATGTTTGTCACTGTATCTTGTTCAGGGGCTAAGGGCAAGCAGGCGTGTCGGCGAATGCGGCATTGGAAGTTTTTTCGGGTTTTATTCTTTCGGCATAATGAATATGATAGAAGTATTGTGGAATATCCGTGGAGGCGGTGCGTGGGGATGATGCCGTCGCCGGTTTTCAGACGTTATATAAAGCGTGGAGGGAATGAGGAATGGCGCAAATCGATGCCTTTTTTAAACTGATGAACGAGCAGGGCGCTTCCGACTTGCATATGGTTTCCGGGCAGCAGCCGGTACTGCGTATTCGCGGCGAGATGGAGCGGGTCAAGTATAAGACCCTGGAAAACGATGACCTGAAGGCGATGCTCTATGAGATTGTCGCTGAGGACAAGGTCAAGCTGTTCGAGGAAACCGGGGACGTGGATTTCGGTTATGAGATCCCCGGTCTGGCTCGATACCGCGGTAACCTCTTCATGCAGAAATACGGTATCGCCGCGGTTTTCCGCGAGATCCCAAGCACCATCCTTTCCTGTGAGCAGTTGGGGTTGCCCAAGGTGATCAGAAAGCTCGCGAGCCTGCCCAAGGGGTTGGTGCTGGTGACCGGTCCCACCGGTAGCGGTAAGTCGACGACATTGGCGGCGATCATCGACGAGGTCAACAAGACCCGCAAGGATCATATCCTCACCATCGAGGACCCCATCGAGTTTGTGCACAAGAGCCAGAGCTGTATTGTCAACCATCGCGAGGTCGGCACCCATACCGCGAGTTTCTCCGCCGCCCTGCGCGGCGCCCTGCGCGAGGACCCGGACATCATCCTGGTCGGCGAAATGCGTGATCTCGAAACCATCGCCCTGGCGATGGAGGCGGCGATGACCGGTCATCTCGTGTTCGGCACCCTGCATACCCTGAATGCCATGAAGACCGTGGATCGTATCATCGAGATCTTCCCCTCCAACCAGCAGGCACAGGTCCGCTCAACCCTGGCGGACGCCCTTAAGGCGGTGGTTTCACAGAATCTGTTCAAGCGGGTGGATGTCAAGGGGCGCTGCGCCGCCTTGGAGATCCTCATCGCCACCCCGGCGGTGCGTAACCTGATCCGCGAGGGCAAGACCTATCAGATCGCCTCTGCCATGCAGACCGGTAAGAAGTACGGCATGCAGACCCTGGACGACGCGATCATGGAGGTGCTGCAAAAGGGTTGGATCTCTCCGGACGCCGCCTATATCAACTGTATTGAGAAGGCGAAATTCGTCTCCTTCCTCAAGACCCCGCCCACCGATTTCACCGATATCTGATCATCGGCGCGGCTGGCTCGTGGTTGTCGCGGCCAGGGTGGCGCCGTCGCTGACAAGGGTGACGGCGCCGTCTTCGGCGGTGTTGAACACCGTGGCGCCGTTATCCCGCCATTTTCTTACCGCCCCCGCCTCGGCCATGCCGCCGGGGCGGGTGGCGCCGGCGGAAACCACAATGTAATCGGGAGCGACGGCCGCCATGAAGCTGTCGCTCAATGATCCGCCGCTGCCGTGGTGCGGCGCAAGCAGCACCTTTGTCGCCATCTTCCCCCCTCCCTCTAGCAGTCTCCTTTCCGCCTCCGCATCGATATCCCCGGGAAACAGAAATGATTGCGCCCCGTAGGTAAGCCGCAAGACCAGGCTGTGCCGGTTTGCCCCTTTCTTCGGCGATTTTTTTTGCGCCGAGAGGTTGCTGTCGGTTTTTGTCGGCGGTGGATTCAGGCAGTCAAGCCGCAGGCGGTTGTCTTCGTAGAGGGGTGTCGCGGCCGGTGGTGATCTGACGGCAATCCCCAGCGCCCGGGCCTCCTGGAGCAGGTCTTGATATTCCGGGGCGGCGACCGGCTGGCCGTTGGTCCATAATGTCTTGGGTTTGAAGTTTTTGAGGATGAACGGTAAGCCGTTGTAGTGGTCGGCGTGCGGGTGGCTGACGATGACCGCTTCGAGCCTGGTAATGCGCCGCTGCCACAAAAAGGGGGCGATGACCCGTTCGCCGACATCAAACTGATCGCCCAGGTAGCTGCCGCCATCGAGAAGAATGGCGCGGTTGTGCGGCAGTTCCAGCACCGTGGCGCTGCCCTGGCCGACATCGAGAACCGTGACCCGGAGGATGTTGCTTTTTGAGGCGAAGGCTGCGGTAAGGCAAAGCGAACCGACAAGGGCGAGCAGGGATGCCGATGCCAGCGGCATGGCGAGCCGGAAGCGGTGGCGCTGGCTGAAGCCGAGCAGGGCGAGATAGTAGATGCAGATCTCGGTGCCGGTCGGGGTTGGGAGCCGTACCGAGGCAAAGGGCAGGGCGGCCATGGCCTTGGTCAGGGAGAGGGCGCCGTTGATCCCGATGCCGCCGAGGGAGAAAAGCTTGCCCGCAAGCCAGGGGGAGACTGGCAGCAACAGGCAGGCCAGCAGGCCGATGGCGAGCGCCCACAGGCAGAGGAAGGGTTCGACAAGCAGGGTTGCGAGCGGGCTCAGGGTGGAGAGGCGGTTGAAGTGGAGGAGTTGCAGCGGCAGAACGCCCACCGTGGCGGCCGTTGAGACGGCAAGCGCGGTCACCAGCCAGCTTCGCAGCTTGTGACCGGCCGGGGTGGCAGTACCTGGCGGATGGGCGGAGAAGATTTCGGTCAAGCGCGGACAGAGAAGGGTGATGGCAATGACCGCCGCAAAGGTGAGCTGAAAGGAGGCGGTATAGAGCAGGGGAGGCTTCCAGATCAGGAGCAGGAAGGCGGCGATGGCGATATTGACGGGAATGGACCATTGCCGGTCGAGGAGGATGGCGCACAGAAATATGGTCGTCATCACCAGCGCCCGGACTGCCGGGGTCTGCAGGCCGGCGAGCAGGGCGTAAGCGAAGAGTACCGGCAGGGTGAGTGCCGCCGCTGTTTTCCATACATCAAGGCAGAGCAGCAGTCGGGTGGAGCGTTTGAGGAGCCAGGCGACGGTAACGGTGGTCAACAAGGCGATCAGGCCCATGTGGGTGCCGGAAATCGCCAACAGATGGATACAGCCGGCGGCGGTAAAATTCTCGATGATCTCCGGGGCCACAGCGGATCGGTCGCCAAGCAGGAGCGCCCGGTAGAGGGCACCGGTTTGCGGGGCAAGGGAGTGAGCGAGAAAGGTGCCGACCCGGTGCCGCAGTCGTTCGGGGAGGTAGCGGAGTTGCGCAATGGTTGCGGGTGGGGTCGGCAGATGCAGTTTCTGGAGGAAGATCGGGGAGGATATCCAGCCGGTGATACGGATATTGTCGCCGGCCAGGTGTTGGCGGTAATCGAATGCCCCCGGGGTGAGAAAGGAGCGTGGATGCTTGAGGACGGCCCTGGCGAGGAGCCGGTCGCCGGGTTCGATGTCGTCTGGCAGCGGAAACTGCATGGTGATCTGCGCCAGGCCGCTGCTCGGCATTATGGTGCCGTCCGGCAGGATCAGTTGCTCGGCGGCGATCAGGATCCGGCTGCGGCCGGGTGGGATGGCAGGCATTTGGCTGAGGATGCCGGCGATGGTAACCTCGCGGCGCTCATCGATCTGGTTATGGAGATCGTGAGGATTCGTGGGCGGGATGGCAAACGGGGCGGCGCGGATGGCCCCGAGGGTAAAGAAGAGGGGGATGAGCAGGGTAAGGGATATCGCCAGCCGTCGGCAACGCCAGGCGATGAATACCGCGCCTGCAGAGGTTGCGAAGATGGCCCAGAGGGTAATCGCCGGGAGGTGGGCGGTGAGTTGCGGAGAGAAAAAGATCCCGGCGGTAAAGGCGATCACCGCAGGGATAAGGGTTGCCAAGGGAGCGCGTATCTTGGTGGCGCCGACGGCAACTGAGTGATAGGTCATGGGCGTTAAAAAAGCCCCGCCGTTGCCGACGGGGCTTTGATCTAACCGATTAGTCGAGGAAGTGCTTCAGTTTCTCGCGCCGACTTGAATGACGCAGGCGGTTCAGGGCCTTCTTTTCGATCTGCCGAATCCGCTCGCGGGAGACGTTGAACCGTTTGCCGATCTCTTCCAGGGTATATTCAGCGTCCTCGCCGATCCCGAAGCGGAGACGGATGATCTTCTCCTCGCGTGGGCTCAGGGTCTCAAGGATGCCCTTGACCCGGTCGCTTAGTTCGCTGTTTTTGACCGCCTCGTACGGGGAGACCGACTCCTGGTTTTCGAGAAAATCGCCCAGGGTGCTGTCGTCGTCACCCACCGGGGTTTCCAGGGAGATCGGCTCGCGGGAGGCCTCGAGGATGGCGAGAATCTTGTCCATCGGCAGGCCGGTTTTGTCGGATATCTCGATGGGGGTAGGTTCGCGGCCGAGTTCCTTGAGCAACGAGTAAAACGCCTTGAAGAACTGGCTGCGCAGTTCGAGGAAATGCACCGGCAACCGGATGGTACGGGTTTTGTCCAGGATGGCGCGGGTGATGGCCTGACGGATCCACCAACTGGCGTAGGTGCTGAACTTGTTGCCCTTGGTGTAATCGAAACGGAAAACCGCCCGCATCAGACCGAGATTGCCTTCCTGGATAAGATCGGCCAGGGTCAGCCCCTGATGCATGTAGCGCTTGGCAATGCTTACCACCAGCCGCAGGTTGGCCTTGATCATGGCGTCCTTGGCCGCCTCGATGGAGATGGTATAGATGCCGATCTTGTGGTGCAGCTCCATGAGCTTGGCCTGGTCCGGATGCTTCTCGCTGGCGGCCTGGACCTGACGGCGCATGTAGTTGAGGTGCTGTTTCTTGGGCTTAAGGGTGGGGTCGCGCCGCTCCCACAGGGCTATGCGCTCGACCAGCTCGGTAAGCTCCGGCAGGTCGGCGGGGTTGACCCGGATGGCGTTGATGATCGCCTCGAAGCCTTCGCGAATGGTTTTACTGTATTTTTCCTCTTCCTCCGGGGTGAGGAGGTCGAACCGGCCCATCTCGCGCAGGTAGGTGGTGGTGGTTTCCTCAGCGTCCTGGCTTTCGTTGGCGGCTTTTTTGCCGTTGGCGGCCTTTGGGGTCGGTTCCTCGTCCTTGTTCTTCGGATTGTCGTCAATGTCATCCTTTTCGACGTTTTGGTTCTTGGCTACGACCTCGATGTCGTTTTCAGCCAGGAAGTCGAAAATGGCTTCGATGGTTTTGGGATTCTTGACGTCTTCGGGAATCAGATCGTTAAGGGCCGCAAAGCTGATGCAGCCTGAGTCTTCACCGATTTCGAGGATACGAGACTTTATTTCGTTGGACACGGGATACTTCTCCTGCTCTGAAAAGGAGTATGGTGGTATGTTATTTGGTGGAAAACAAATCGACGAACATATAAAATCTTAGCATTTGGCGCAAGAGAAAAAGGATATGTATTTTGATTTTTGTTTAAATAAGCTATGAAATCAGAATCTTGTATCATATATAACCTTCACCTGCTTATATACGATCAGTTTGCCCCGCCCTTTTTTATAGTAGGTCAGGCGAGCATGGCAAAGCAAGGTGTTTGCTTTCCGACTCGACCCAATTCGCTCCCGATGCCCGTCCGGCGGCGGAACTTTTTTTAAGGAAAAATTTATGATGAAATTACGTGGCAGTGGAGTGCTTTTGCATCTCAGTTCCCTTCCCAGCCGCCATGGGATTGGCGATCTTGGCGCCGGCGCCCGCGCCTTTGTCGATTTTCTGGCGGCCGGCGGTCAAAGCTACTGGCAGTTTCTCCCCATCGGTCCCTGCAGCAGGGTGTTTGACTGCTCCCCCTACATGAGCCTTTCCGCCTTTGCCGGCAACCCGCTGCTGATCGATCCGGAGCAGCTTGTCGAAGAGGGCTTGCTGGCCGTCACCGATCTGGACGGTTGTCCTGAAATGTCTGAATACACAGTTGAATTCGACAAGGTTATCCCCTACAAGACCGACTTGTTGCGTCGGGCCCATGCCAGTTTCAAGATGCATGGCGACCGTGGAGGCTTGGACGCCTTCTGCCGGGAAGAGGCGTTCTGGCTCGATGATTACGCCTTGTTCATGGCGATTCGGCAGGAGCGAGGGCAGGAGGCCTGGTGCCGATGGCCACGGCCCCTTGCCGGCCGTGAAGAAGCAGCCCTGGCCGAAAGCCGGCTGCGGTTGGCCGAGGAGATCGACTACCAGCAATTCGTCCAGTTCTGTTTTTACCGGCAGTGGCGCGCGCTGCGTGCGTATGCAGGGCAAAAGGGGATATCCTTGATAGGAGACATCCCCATCTATGTCAGCTTTGACAGTGCCGATGTCTGGGCGCATCGGGACTGTTTCAGGCTCGATGGCCGCTCCTATCAGCCGACCCATGTGGCCGGCGTGCCGCCCGATTATTTCAGCAACACCGGCCAGCGCTGGGGCAATCCCCTCTATCGCTGGCAACTCGGCAAGGGCAAGGCTAACCGCGTGCTTTACGGTTGGTGGCGGGAGCGCTTCCGGCATATCTTTAAAACGGTTGATATCGTCCGCATCGATCACTTCCGTGGGTTTGAGGCGTATTGGGAGATCCCGGCCGACGAGGAAACGGCGATCAACGGCCGCTGGGTCAAGGGGCCAGGCAGGCATTTCTTTGACGACATGGCCTCGGAGATCGGCGAACTGCCCATCATCGCCGAGGATCTTGGCGTGATCACCCCCGAGGTGGAAAAACTCCGCGCCGGTCTGAATTTCCCGGGGATGAAGGTTTTGCAGTTCGCTTTCGACTCCGACGCCGATAATCTGTACCTGCCCCACAACTATCCGGATAACAACTGCGTGGCCTATACCGGCACCCATGACAACGATACCTCCCTGGGCTGGTTTTTGAGCCCGGAGGTCTCGGCAGAGGCCAAGGCGCGGTTCCTTCGGTACGCAAACAGCAGCGGCGGCGCCGTCCATTGGGATTTTTTACGACTGGCGCTCGGTTCGGTGGCGAAAACCGTTATTCTGCCCATGCAGGATGTGCTTGGCTTCGGTGGCGATTGCCGGATGAACAGACCCAGTACCTGCGCGGGGAACTGGCGGTGGCGGTGTGCCGGGCGATTCTTGACCAAGGCGATGGCCGCGTTGCTGCGGGATGAAAGCTGTTTCTACGGGCGCTGTCACAGGTAACGTCTGATGCGGGGATGGGGATGAAAACCTTGGCGTTGTTGGGCAGCCCGAGAAAAGGCGGCAACACCGAAGTCTTACTCGAAGCGGTGAGCCGGGGGGCGAGAGCTACGGGTGGCGAGGTGGAGTTGATCCGCCTCTGCGATCTCAATATCCAGCCATGCATCAGCTGCGGCGGCTGCGACAAGACCGGCAGCTGTATCCTTGAGGATGAGATGACGCCGCTCTACGGCAAGCTTCTTGCCGCCGACCGGGTCATCTTGGCCGCGCCCATCTATTTTTACGGGGTGCCTGCCCAGGCCAAGGCGTTTATCGATCGAACCCAGGCCCTCTGGAATCGCAAGCGATTGTTGCAGAAAGAGGGCCACTGGCAGGAAGAGCCGCGGCGCAAGGGTTTTCTTGTTTCGGTGGCCGCCTCCCATGGCAAAAGGGTGTTCGAGGGGGCGATCCTCACCATGAAGTATGCCTGCGACGCCATCGGCATTGCTTACGGCGGGGAGTTCGTGGTGCGGGGGATTGAGGAACGTGGCGAAATGGGGCGGGCGGTTGGGGAGATGCGCAAGGCCGAGGAGGCTGGCAGAAACTTCATGTTGTGAAGGGAAATATAGGCTTGACAACCAGCTCCGCATCATATAAATAAGCCCTACAATTTCGTGGCCCCATCGTCTAGTGGCCTAGGACACTGGCCTCTCACGCCGGTAACAGGGGTTCGAGTCCCCTTGGGGTCACCACGAAATACATTCAAGGGAATCAGCCTGTTTCGGCTGATTCCCTTTTTTTTTGCTGATTTGTAGTCCACTTTTTACCTACCCTTTACCTTTGGCATGGTCTCACCGGAGAATATCATGCTGTTCGGATACAACCCGGCGCATTGTTTTTCTGGTTCGTTGACCATCCCGACAACCGGCCAGCATT
>JAOUHH010000105.1 GCA_029865195.1 Desulfobulbaceae bacterium | reverse complement strand
CAGCGAGACCGACCACGCCAAGAAGGGGTATGACCTCGATGTGCAGGTTGCCGCCGAGCAGGTCACGGCCGTGGCCGCGGCCATTCGCGAGGCGGGATTCTTTATCGAGGCGGTGACCGGCGTCGATTGGCTGGGTGAGCAGGCGGCCCTGGCGGCGGAGGCTGCGAAGGCTAAAGAGGCGGCGGCGAAAAAGGCTGCCGAGGCTGCTGCAGCGGCCGCTGCCGAGGCCGGCGCTGAGGCGGCACCTGCCCCCCCTCCGGCCCCGGAACCCCCGGCGGCTGCGCCGTTGCCGGATGAGATGGAGGTCGTCTATGATTTCGCGCATTATCAGGAGAATTGCCGGGTGGTGGTGCGCACCCGGATCCCGCGTGACACCCCCGAGTTGCCCACCATCTCGGCAATCTATCCCGGTGCGAACTGGCATGAGCGCGAGACCCATGATTTCTTCGGGATCCGCTTCCTTGGCCACCCCGACCTGACGCCGTTGCTTCTTCCGGAAGACGCCGATTTTCATCCCTTGCTGAAGGATTTCAAAGCATGATTGAACTGGCCAGCGATAAGCAGAAAGAGACCTTCGTCCTCAACATGGGGCCGCAGCATCCCGCCACCCACGGGGTTCTGCGCGTCAAACTGGTCATGGACGGCGAGTATATCGTCGAGGCCGAACCGGTCCTTGGCTATATCCACCGCATGCATGAAAAGATGGGCGAGAACCGCAACTGGGCGCAGTTCATGCCCAATACCGGCCGCCTCGATTATTTGGGCGCCCTTTCGTACAACCATGGCTATGCCGCCGCGGTGGAGCGCGCCGCCGGCATCGAGGTGCCGGAGCGGGCCGAGTATATCCGGGTCTTGACCGTTGAGTTGAACCGCATCTCCAGCCATCTGCTCTGGATGGGCGCCTACCTGCTCGACCTCGGCGGCTTTACGCCGTTACTCTATGCCTTTGACGACCGCGAGAAGATCCTCGATATGCTGGAGCGGGTGACCGGTTCGCGGTTGACCTACTGCTATTTCCGCTTCGGCGGCCTGTACAACGATGTCGATGAGCAGTTTATCGGCGAGGTGAAGGCCTTTGTCGCGCGGATGCGGTCACGGCTGCCCATGTACCATACCCTGGTCACCAAGAATGTCATCCTCATGGAGCGGTTGAAGGGGATCGGCATCATCGATGCCGACATGTGTCGCCGCTACGGGGTTACCGGGCCGGTGGCGCGCGGCTCCGGAATCAACTTCGACGTCCGCAAGAACGAACCCTACTCGGTCTACCCGGAGTTCGATTTCGATGTTCCCGTCTATAGCGAGGGGGATTCCATGGCCCGCTACATGGTGCGCATGGACGAGATTGAGCAGTCGTTGCGGATCGTCGAGCAGGCGGTAAACCGGCTTCCCGAGGGGCCGGTGATGGCTGAAAAGGTACCCAAGGTGCTCAAGCCGCCCAAGGGTGACTACTACCATGCCGTCGAGGCTGCACGCGGCAGCTTTGGGGTGCGGGTGGTGAGTGACGGGACCAATACCCCGTACCGCCTGAAGTTGCGTTCACCAACCTTCTCCAACCTGAGTCTGTTGGCCGAGGTGGCTCGTGGGGTAACGGTGGCTGACGCCGTCGCCTTCATGGGTAGTCTGGATCTGGTTATTCCCGAGATCGACCGCTAAGGAGTTTTGTATGAATCCAGAAATTGTCAGGGTGTTGGGCTATATAGTGGCGATCATAGCCTTTGTCGCCCTGAATGCCGCCATGCTGGTGTGGATGGAGCGGAAGGTGGCCGGCCATATCCAGCGTCGGATCGGACCCAAGGAGGTCGGACCTTTCGGGCTTCTGCAGTCGTTTGCCGACGGTATCAAGCTGATGACCAAGCAGTTGATCGTCCCGGAGGGCGCGGATGTGCCGCTGTTCAAGGTGGCGCCGATGCTGGTGATGATCCCGGCGGTGATGTGTTTCGTCACCATCCCGTTCAGCGAGCAGCTGGCGGCGCGCAACATCAATGTCGGCCTGCTGCTGATCTTCGCCATCGCCTCCATCAACGTCTTTGCGCTGCTGCTCGGCGGCTGGGCCTCGCACAACAAATATGCGGTGATCTCTGCGGCGCGCGCCGTCTCCCAGAACGTCGCTTATGAGATCCCGATGCTGATCACCGCCATCACCGTGGTGATGTTCACCGGCACCATGAATCTCAACGAGATCGTGATGGGCCAAGCCGGCGGATTCTGGCACTGGAACATCCTGCCCATCGCCAAGAACATCGGCATGGTGGTGCTGATGCCGGTTTCCTTCCTGATTTTCTTCATCTGTTCGATGGCCGAAACCAACCGCGCCCCCTTCGACCTCGGCGAGGCCGAAAGCGAGCTGGTGGCGGGGTTCCATACCGAGTACTCCGGCATGGGCTTCGGTCTTTTCTTCCTCGGCGAGTATGCCAACGTCTTTATCGGCTGCAGCCTGGCGGTCATCCTTTTTCTCGGCGGCTGGCAGTGTCCGTTCGGCTTGTTCCCGGGCGTGCATTGGTTCCTGCTCAAGGTCTATTTCCTGATCTTTGTGGTCATGTGGGCGCGCTGGACGTTCCCCCGGACGACTTTCTACGGCCTGCTTAACTTGTCCTGGAAGATTTTGATCCCGGTTTCGTTGTTCAACCTGGTGCTGACCGGCGCCTTCATCAAGGTATTCTGATCATGGGCGGCTACTTCAAAGAGATTTTCGACGGAGCGCACAGTCTGGTTGCTGGCATGGGCGTAACCCTCAAGTACTTGTTCCAGCCGGTGGTTACCGAGCAGTATCCTCATGTCGCGCCGACCATGCCGGATCGTTTCCGCGGCCACATCGAGTTGGTCGCTAACCCGGAAACCGGCGGCACCCTCTGCATCGTCTGCGGCATGTGCCAGAAGGCGTGTCCCTCCGGCTGCATCACGGTGGCCGGCGAGAAGGTTGAGGGGGTGAAGGGGAAGGTGCTGACCAAGTACGAGCTTGATTTTACCAAGTGCAGCCTGTGCGGGATCTGCGTGGAGAGCTGCAATCCCGGCGCGATCACCTTTTCCAAGGATTACAATTTGGCGGGTTTGCGTAAGGAAGCGTTCATCTATGATCTCAAAAAACGACTTGAGGAACGGAAGCGATGAATCCTCCCATTTCTAGTGCCGAGGGCCTTGCCGGGCTCGTATTTCTGGTCATGCTGGCGGCGACCGGCTTCGGGGCGTTGATCGCCGTCAACGCCGAGCGCACCATCCGCGCCGTGGCCGGGCTTGCCCTCTGTTTTGTCGGGGTTGCCGGCATCTATTACTTCCTGCAAAGCCCCTTCGTGGCCTTGATGGAGTTGCTGATCTATGTCGGCGCGGTCTGCGTGGTGCTGGTGTTCGCGGTGATGCTCGCCGAGCCGCGCCCCGAACAGCAGGTCGGCAAGCGCAACGCCATTGTCGGCGGCTTGAGCTTTTTGAGCGCCTCCCTCCTGACCTGGGGCTTGGTCGCCCTGGCCAACGGGGCGGCATGGTGCAAGGCGCCGATGCGGATCAACGAGGGCTCGATGCGGGATCTCGGGCAGTCGTTGCTGACCACCTACAGCATGGTTTTTGAACTGGTTTCGGTGGTGTTGCTGGTGGCGATCATCGGCTCGCTGGTGCTGGGCCGGGCCGGGAGGAGCAAGGCATGAATATCCTTGATTTGAGCAACCACCTGCAGACCTATCTGACCATCGGCGCCTTTCTGTTCGGCATCGGCTTCTACGGTCTTCTCCAGCGGCAGACCCTGATCGGCATGCTGATCTCAGCCGAGTTGATCCTGGCTGGGGCATCGGTAAACTTCATGGCCTTCAATCGGTTTCTTGCCCCGGATCCGACGGTGGGGCAGATCTTCACCCTGTTCATCATGGCCATCGCCGCCGCCGAGGCCTCGATTGCCTTAAGTATCGTTATCGCGGTCTATCGGAACTACAAAACCATTGACGTGGTGGATGTCGCCGACCTCGAGGGGTAAGGGCGTTTACGGAATTATTTTCATGGCCGGCCGTGGAGCGGATGTTTGGCCGGCCATCATTGAGATGAGGAATATGGGCTTATGGAAGTCATTGTAACCAGTAAACTGTTGCTTGCCCTGATGGCGCCGCTGGTCGGGTCGCTGCTGGTGATGCTCACCGGCAAGCAGCCGAACGTTCGGGAAGCCTGTTCCTTTGTCGCCGCTGTTTGCATGTTCCTCATCGTCGCCTCCCTGATCCCGGCGGTGACGGCCGGCCATAAGCTGCTCTTCCCGATCTTTCATATCCTGCCGGGGCTGAGCGTCACCCTGCGGGCCGACGCCTTCTCGATGATCTTCGCGGTGGTCGCCTCCTTTCTCTGGATCTTGGCGGTGTTCTACTCCGCAGGTTATATGCGCGGCCTTGAGGAGCACGCCCAGACCAGATTCAACGCCTGTTTCGCCCTCTCCCTGTTCGGGGCGGTGGGGGTTGCCTTCTCTGACAACCTCTTCACCATGTACCTCTTCTACGAGATCGTCTCGGTCTGCACCTATCCGCTGGTTGCCCACCATCAGGATGCCGAGGGCTATGACGGGGCGCGCAAGTACATCATCTATCTGACCACCACCGCCAAGGGGTTGGTCCTGCCGGCGATGATCCTGATCTATGTGCTTACCGGCACCCTTGATTTCGCCAACAATATCAACACCGGCATCTTCCCGGCCGACGTCAACTCGACGTTGGTGACCATCCTCTATATCTGCTGCATCCTGGGCTTTGCCAAGAACGGCATCATGCCGGTGCACCACTGGCTGCCCGGCGCGATGGTTGCCCCCACCCCGGTTTCGGCGCTCCTGCATGCGGTGGCGGTGGTCAAGGTCGGCGTCTTTTCCACCACCCGGGTGATGCTCTACGTGTTCGGCGTTGATCTGATGAGTAAGCTCAACCTGGGCATCCCCACCGCCTATTTTGTTTCCTTCACTATCCTGATGGCCTCGGTGATCGCGCTCAGCAAGGACAACCTGAAGGCGCGGCTCGCCTACTCGACGGTGAGCCAGCTCTCTTACATCATCTTGGGCGTCGCCCTCCTCACCCCCAGCGGCATCGAGGGCGGCTTGGTGCACATCGCCAACCACGCCTTTTCCAAGATCACCCTCTTCTTCTGCGCCGGCGCCATCTATGTGGTCGCGCACAAGAAGAACATCTCCGAGATGAGCGGCCTCGGCCGGGCCATGCCCTGGACCTTTGCCGCCTTCGGTATCGCCTCGCTGTCGATGATCGGCGCGCCGCCGGCCGCCGGTTTCGTCACCAAGTGGTATCTGCTGATGGGCTCCATGGAGGCGCATCAGGTGGGAATCCTGCTGGTGCTGATCGCCAGTACCTGTCTCAACGTGGGTTATTTCGCCCCGATCACCTATAAGGCCTTCTTCGGCAAGCCTGCCGACGGGGTGGCCATCGCCAGGATGAAGGAACCCCTGGCGATGATCGTGCCGATTATGATCGCGGCGATCATCTCCATTATCATCGGTATCTATCCCAACTTCATGATGACCTTTGTCAAGGCGGTGACCGGATGAACATTGTCAAGCTGATCGATTTTTTCCGAGATCGATTGCCCACCGTAATCAAGTTCTGTTACGGCGTGCTGGCCCTGTTGGTGGTGATCGATATCTTTGTCGACAAGGAGCATGCCCATACCGCCATTGAACATCTGCCCGGATTCTGGTCGGTGTTCGGATTTATTGCCTGCGCCCTGATTATCATCATTTCCAAATGGTACGGCCATCTTGGAATCATGACCCGCGAGGACTACTACGATGAATGATTTCTGGCTGCATCCCGCGCTGATCCTGATCATCGGCAGCTTCCTGCTGCCCCTGATCAAGGGGCCGGCCAAGAAAACCTTCCTGCTGCTGGTGCCGATCCTGGCCTTTCTCGATGTATTCATGATGCCCAAGGAAGGGATCTTCGGGGTCGTCCAGTTCATGGACTGGCAGCTGACCTTCGGCCGGGTGGACGGATTGAGTTTGGTCTTTGCCTATATCATGACCCTGATGTGCTGCATCGGCACCCTCTACGGCCTGCATGTCGAGGAGGATGCGCAGCACATCGCGGCCTGGCTCTATGTGGCGGGTTCGCTGGGGGTTATCTTCTGCGGTGATTATCTGGTTCTCTTCCTGTTCTGGGAGTTGATGGCGTTCGCCTCGGTCTTCCTGGTCTGGTTCCGGCGGCGGCCCGAGTCGCTGGCCACCGGCTACCGGTACCTCCTGGTGCATGCCTTCGGCGGCATTATCCTGCTGGCCGGTTTCGTCCTGCGCTATCAGGCCACCGGCGGCGATCTCTCCTTCGGACACCTGGATGTGGAGTCGCCTGCCCTCTATACCTACCTGATCATGATCGGCTTTATCCTGAACGCCGCCGTGCCGCCGCTCCATGCCTGGTTGCCCGACGCTTACGGCGAAGCGACGGTGACCGGCGCGGTCTTCATGTGCGCCTTCACCACCAAGACCGCCATCTATACCCTGGCCAGGGCCTGCGCCGGCATGGATATACTGGTACCCCTGGGCGTCTGTATGGCCCTCTACGGCGTCGTTTACGCGGTCCTTGAAAACGACTCCCGGCGCCTGCTCGCCTACCACATCATCAGTCAGGTCGGCTACATGGTGGCCGGCTGCGGCATCGGCACCGCCATGGCGATCAACGGCGCGGTGGCGCACGCCTTTGCCCATATCCTCTACAAGGGCCTCCTCTTCATGGGCTGCGGGTCGGTGCTGCATATGACCGGCAAGAGCAAGTTCACCGAGCTTGGCGGCCTGTACAAGAAGATGCCGCGCACCTTTGTCTTCACCCTGATCGGGGGGTTGTCGATTTCGGCCTTCCCCCTCTTCAGCGGCTTTGTCAGCAAGTCGATGATCGTCGCCGCCGCCTTCAGCGAGCATATCCTCTGGGCGGCGTTCCTCCTCACCCTTGCCTCCGCCGGTACCTTCCTGCATACCGGCCTCAAGGTGCCGTATTTCATCTGGTTCGGTAAGAACAACTGCAGCCAGGAAACCTGGGACAAGGCTGCCGATCCGCCATGGAACATGCAGGCGGCCATGGGTATCGCGGCATTCTTGTGTATTTTCATCGGTTGCTACACCCCGTATCTCTACAATATGCTGCCCAATAAGGAGGTGGTGTACCATCCCTACACCGCGTATCATCTCTCCGAATCCATGCAGATCCTGCTCTTCACCGCCTTCGGCTTCTTCCTGTTGATCAAGAAGCTGGCGCCGGAGCCCAAGATCAGTATCGATCTCGACTGGTTCTATCGGATGGGCGCCCGTAAGTTCATGTGGCTGGTGCGCAAGCCGATCCAGACCATCGATAACGCTTGGGGCGAGGGGTACAAGGTGATGGGGCTTACGCCGCTGATGACCGTCTCCCGGTTCTGGTCGTGGTTTGACTGGCACGCCATCGATGGCGTGGTGGACGGCATCGCCCGATCGGTACGATCGGTTGGCGGTTCGGTACGCAGGCTGCAAAGCGGACAGGTGCAGTATAACCTTTATTACGCAGTTTCGTTTGTGGCCCTGATGTTGGTCGCCTACGTTCTCTGTTAATCAGATCTGTTTGAGGTTCACCGGCTCATGGATTTCCTGATAATGAATGACGGCGCTCCCCTGTTGAGCATTCTCATCTTCCTCCCCCTTGCCGGGGCGCTGGTGCAGATGCTTCTGCCCGGTGACAATGCCGCCCGCATCTGGGCGCTGGCGGTCACGGTGGTGACGGCGGTGATCTCCCTGCCGCTCTACAGCCGCTTTGATCCCACCACCGCCCTCTATCAGTTCGGCGAACATCATGCCTGGATCCCCTCGCTCAACATCAGCTATACCCTCGGCATCGACGGCATCAGCCTGCTGCTGGTGTTGCTGACCACCCTCCTGATGCCGCTGTGCGTACTGGGCTCCTGGAAGTATATCGAGAAGCGGGTCAAGGAATTCATGGTCTGCCTGCTGCTCATGGAGGCCTCGATGCTCGGCGTCTTCATGGCCCTCGACTTCATCCTCTTCTACATCCTCTGGGAGGCGATGCTGATCCCGATGTACCTGCTGATCGGGATCTGGGGCGGGCCACGCAAGACCTATGCCTCGATCAAGTTCTTCCTCTATACCCTGGCCGGGTCGGTGATGTTGCTTGTCGCCATCATCGCCCTCTATCTCAAGACCGGCAGCTTCTCCATCCCGCAGATGATGGGGCAGGACTATTCGCTGGTCTTCCAGACCTGGGTATTCCTCGCCTTCTTCCTGGCCTTCGCCATCAAGGTGCCGATGTTCCCGTTCCACACCTGGTTGCCGGCCGCCCACGTCGAGGCCCCCACCGCCGGATCGGTGATCCTGGCCTCCGTGCTCCTGAAGATGGGCACCTACGGCTTCCTGCGCTTCTGTCTGCCGATCACCCCACTCGCCACCTTCGCCTTCATGCCCTACGTGCTTTGGCTGTCGGTGGCCGGCATCCTCTATGGCGGCTTCACGGCCCTGGCGCAGAGCGACATGAAGAAGCTGATCGCCTATTCCAGCGTCGGCCACATGGGCTTTGTCACCCTCGGCATCTTTGTCCTCAACACCAACGGCATCGAGGGTGCGATCCTGCAGATGATCAACCACGGTGTCACCACCGGCGCGCTCTTCCTCTGCGTCGGCATGATCTACGAGCGGACCCACAGCCGCGAACTGGCTATGGCCAAGGGGGTGGGGCGCTATATGCCGGTGTATGTCACCTTCCTGGCCTTCTTCTCGCTGTCGTCGCTGGCCA
>JAOUHH010000323.1 GCA_029865195.1 Desulfobulbaceae bacterium | reverse complement strand
GGCACCCCCTGCGGGATGCTGCCTGCCCTGATCGTTCCCTTGCCGGCAATCCGGTGGCGAATCTGCATGGCCCTGAACAGTTCGCCGGCATGACGGATGATCCGGCTGCGATCCGAGCCGATATTGAGCCGATGCTCGCCGGGGGCAAGTTTGGCCGCGAGTTCGAGCATCAGGGGCAGGGTCGGGGTTTGCGGTTCGGCCGACGAGACGCGACGGTCTTTCTTGACCAGCACGTTCACGGTGTTGAAGTTGACCGCCAGGGCGCCGTTTGCCGCATCGTAGGGGTTGCTGCTGCTGGCTGCGCCGTCGGCGTCGCCGGTGAGGCGGAAGAGGTCTTCGGCAAGAACGATGTCGTTGATCTCGTTGACCCCGGCCGCGGCGAGTGAGGCCATCAGGTGGTCAATCTCTTCCGAGACCAGAAACGGGTCGCCGCCCCCTTGCACGTAAAGGGTGTGGTTGTGGTCCAGATAGAGGTTGGTGGTAAAACGGTGGTCAGGGCCGAGGGTGTGAAGTGCATAGAGGGCGGTGGCGAGCTTCCAGGTACTGGCCGGCGCCAGGACTTGGTCGGGGTTGCGGCTGCAGATGACCTCGCCGTTTCGCTCCAGCAGCAGGGCGCCGTTGCTGAGCAGCCGGTCGATGATGCGGGCGGCAGCGGCGTCGGCGCCGCAGGCCGGGCCGGGGAGCAGCACCAGAAGCAGGCACAGCAGGTGGAAGATCCTTGTGGCGGGGTAGTAGTTCATCGCAATCACGAAGATGTTGGCAGCCCTTAGAGCATGTTCCCGGACAGCGGCGCCATCTCGCGGATCCGCTCAAGCTGTTCGCTGAGATCGTTTATTTCCTGCTGCCAGTAAGCAGGCGTTCCGAAATTGGGGGCCACCGGCGACAGGCCGTCTTCGGCAACCTGATGCGCGCACCATGCCGTGTAGTGAATATAGCGCATGGCGCGCAGCGGTTCAATGAGCCGCAGGGAACGGTGGTCAAAATCGCGGAAGGTCTCGTACCCTTCGAGAAAGATGTCGATCTCGACCAGCGAATCACTGGCATAACCGGGCAGCAGCATCCAGAAATCGTGCACCGGCGGCCCCATGGACATATCATCGAGGTCGATGAGGTAGAAAGATTCGCCGGGCCGGTAGATGAGGTTCGAGAAATGGCAGTCGCCGTGGATGCGGATCTGTTCCGTACCCTCAAAGAGCGGCGTTATCTCCCCGAGCAGCTGGTCGGTAATGGCCCGAAAAGGGGCGACGAGGTCGGGCGGGATCAGGTTGCCGGCGAGGATATAGTCGATCTGGGTCCTGGTCGATTGCGCAGGGCTCATGGTGATCCGGTTCGTGGCGGGGCGGCGCGCGCCGACCAGATGGGCGCGGCCGATGAGGCGGCCCAGTTCCAGCCACTGCTCGTCGTTGTATTCGTCAAAGTTACGGCCACCCTTTTTGGGAAAGACGGCGAAATACATCTCCCCCAACCTGCCAAGGGTACTGCCGTCGGCGAGTTGCAGAGGGGCGATGACCGGGATCTCTTCGGCTGCCAGCTCCAGCAGCAGGTCGTGTTCGTCCTGCAGTGCTGCCCGTGTCCAGCGGCCCGGCCGGTAAAACTTGGCGATCAGGCCGTCACCGTCCCGGCTCTGCAGTTCAAAGACCCGGTTGATATAGCTGTTGAGCGGCCGGCAGAGATTGGAGCAACGGATATCGAGGGCCTTTTCCACCACGGTGAGGACGGTGTCCGGCGGCAGGTTCTGTAGGGAAGAGCGGTTGTCTTGCGAATCGAGGGAGTTCATGGTCGGTTTCGGTGTCCTTGGTAAATTTCAATCAAACTCTGCTGTTTCTTGCGGCGCAAACTTTGAGGCCTGAAGGGCTCGGCAAATCCGGCAGAAACATGCGGGAGGAGTTTTTATAGTCCGGGGAGCGAGGCGGGATGGCATGCCGTCAGCGGCTGATAATCTGCAAGGAAAGGTATCAGGCGGTCAGTGCGCTCGGCGCGAAAGAATCTGTTGATAATAACACAGGTACGCGGAGATGTTAATGATGAAGACACTTGTCGCGAAAAATATCTGGATGTTTTCGGTCAGAAACGGCGGATAGATGAGCAGCGACAGGTAATGCTCGATGAAGTTTCCCGGATAGGTGGCGGCGCCGCCCTTGCGCAGAAACCAGTTTTCCAGGGGCGTCAGGGGGCAGACCCAGCCCTTGAGCTCGATGATCACCCCCCAGAGGGCGGCAGGGATTTGCAGCCAGGCCCAGTATCGGTGCCGGAACACCAGCAGGGCGCCAAAGACAACAAAGAGTATGAACAGAAGATGGATGATAAGGACGGTGTCGGCGAGAATTTTGTAAATCATGGCGAATGCCCTCCGGGGAAGCCTGCTCAGGGCGGAGTGGGGAATTCGTTGAGGGTTTCGGCGACGATGGCGGCAATATGTTTAGAAATCGACCAGCCCTTTGTCTGCGGCTGGCTGGTGAGTTCGTCATGGAGACGGCGGTGAGTCATGGCCTGATATGCTCACAAGAAGTGGGCAAGGGTTGTTCGGTGGTTCTGCGTTGCCAGTTTCCTATACGCTACAGGTGTGGAATTACCCATTGCAAGCATTTGCCGTGCAGATCGATTGGGCTTGATCGTGTTTCAG
>JAOUHH010000322.1 GCA_029865195.1 Desulfobulbaceae bacterium | reverse complement strand
AGTGAAACGTCAAGCGCGGTCAACGCCCTCTACACCGCCATCGCCAGTGTCGCGCAGATGGCGGATCAACTTGCGCTTGAGACCAGTTCCTCCGCCGCCTCCCTCGATGAGATTTCCACCACCTTCGAGATCATGAGCAAGGAGTCCGCGGCCAATGTCGAATTGGCCAGGGCCGCCGACGCCTTGGCCAAGGAGGTGTTGACCAGGGCGACCAGTTCCGGGGAGGCCGTTGACCGGGCGGTGGATTCCATGGATTCCATGGCCGAGGTGGGGAAGGCGATCACCTCCTTGGTCAAGGTGATCGAGAATATCGCCTTTCAAACCAACCTGCTGGCCTTGAACGCGGCGGTGGAGGCGGCCCGCGCCGGTGAGGCCGGGATGGGGTTTGCCATCGTTGCCGACGAGGTGCGGAACCTGGCCGGGCGAACCGCGGAAGCGTCGCAGCAGGTCACCACCCATGTCGGACGCCTGGGCGAGCAAGTACAGCTCGGCTCCAAGGTGGTTGAGGGGCTGGCCGCGGTCTTCCCTGAGGTGCAGAAGGCGTCGGGCTCGGTTGCCGGTGAAATGGGGAAGATTATCGAGTCTTCGGACCGACAGAATGAGATTTATTCGCAAATCCGTACCGCCATGACCACCATCGACCAGACCGTCCAGTCCCTTGCCGCAATGTCCGAGGAGAGTTCCGGCACCGTGCAGGAGGTGAAGGAGCAGGCACAGCGGTTGCAGTGCCAGATGGAGGAACTGGTGGTGTTCTGGGAGGGGGGCAGTAAGCCCTCGGCCGTTTGCCGGCGGGGCGGCGATGCGGGTACCGGCGGGCCGCTGCTCATTGATGAAGCCTGATCGACGTACCGCCGGCTGGTGGCGGTGGCTGATCGTTGCTGATTTTTATATCGCCTCGCTCCTGCTCCTGATTGCCGGCTTTCTCAAGGCTGGAGAGTCCGGGGTCAGCGAGTTGCTGCAAAATCTTCTCGAGCGGGGGGCTCTGTCGCTGGCCGCGGTCCTCTTTATCTCCCGCTGGCAGGCATGGTTTGAGATCGGCATCGCCCTGGTCGCCCTTTCCGGGTGGCGTCCGGCGTGGTGCGCCAGGGGGGTAGCCCTTCTCTATTTGTTTTTTGCCGCCCTCATCGCGGTTGCCACCGACGGGTACTGGCTTGAGCCCATCGATTGCGGCTGCTTCGGCGCCAGCGTCCCGCAGGCCCCCGCCTATCTTCTCATCCTGCGCAATACCGTCATCGCTATCCCCCTCTTGTTTGCCGGGCCCTGGTTGGCTCACTCCTTGCCGTTCGGCCGCCTTTGTCGGGGCACCGCCCGATAAAGGACATTTTTCCGGGTACGGACCGTTTCCCTCTTTCTTGGCTTGCCTGCCGGCCGTTGTCGGTCTATAATGCCAATTCTTTAACGATTTTCCCTGATCCCTCAACAGAATGTGTCTACCGATCCTTGGATTGTCAAACCTCACATGAAGCTTGGCGTGGTCGTGCCGGGGAAGGGGCTGTGCTGCCCGGTGTCGTCTGTCCGGCGGCTGCGCTGGCCGATGCCTTCATGGCCGCAGCCTTGGAGAGTGGCGCCGTGGTCGACCTGGGCCACGTCGATGCCCTCTGTGGACTGACCCTGGATGATCGATCCGCCGCCGCGGCCCTTGCGGCGCTGTATGGCCGGATCGTCGAGCCGCTCTGCGACGATTTCTCCGCGGCCGGGGTCAGGATCTGCAATCTGGTCTTGCGGCGGCTGATCGATTTTGTCCGGCACCGGGCCGAGGGCAGCGGCATGCATGCCAGGCTCCTTGCCCTTGGCTTTGCCGATTCGGCAGCCCTCGGTCATCGCTACGAGCGGTTGCTGCGGCCACCCGTCATCGCCGACCAAGCGCGGGAACGGGTCCGGAAGGTGCTGGTGCTGTCGCGGGTGACGGTGGGGGCCGATATCGTCATCAACTCGGTGATGGTGCAGCGACTGCTGTCCGCCTTGCCGAGTGCCGAGATCGTGCTGGTGGGGCCCGCGCATCTGCCCCAGCTGTTCGCCGGTCTCGATCGGGTGCGTTGCCTGCATCTGCCATACGAACGGAACGGTTCCCTGGTGCAGAAGCTGGTGGTCTGGGAGTCCTTGGAGGCCTTGCTGCGCGGCGAGGGCGAGGGGTATGCCGCCGGGGAACTGCGGCTGGTGGACCCGGACAGCCGGTTGTCCCAACTTGGCCTGTTGCCGCTGCTCGCCGAGGAGGAGACCTGCTATTTCCCCTCCCGGCTGAATCCGGATCCGGCGCGGAACCTAAGCCTCAACGAGCTGGTGAACGGCTGGCTCGACTGTCTGCTCGGCACCACCGCCTGGCAGCCGCCAAAGGTCTTTCTGCCCGCGGCCGCACAGCGGCAGGGCGAGGCCTTTCTTGAAAGACTGCGGCAAGGCGGCTGCCGACATCTGGTGGTGATCAACTGTGGGGTCGGCGGCGACGACGCCAAGCGGCTGGGTGAGCCCTTCGAGTCGATGTTGCCCCTGGCGTTGCTGTCGCGCCTTGCAGACACCATCGTCATCCTCGACAGCGGGTGCGCCTGCGATGAAAAGGAACGGGTGCGCGGCCAGTTGGCAAGCTATCGCGAGATGGGGATCAACGCCGATTTTGTCGAGGAGGGGGAGCTTGCCGAT
>JAOUHH010000104.1 GCA_029865195.1 Desulfobulbaceae bacterium | reverse complement strand
AGCCCTTGCCACCGCCAGCCAGATCTTCGGCCGGACCATCGACCTGATCAAGGTGACAATCTGAGCGGATGCGGTATAGTGATCCATGCGTCCATTAACGAGACCTCACCCCTTCAACCGCCAGCCCTTTACATGGTTGCCATGAAGACATTGCATATCGCCATTGCCCTCATCCTGCTCGTCATCACCGGCGCCCCGGCCCTTGCCGCCGGCCTCACCCCCGGCGACGTGGCCCTGAAGCTGCAACAGACCTACAACCGCACCACCACCCTTACCGCCGATTTCCGCCAACTCTCCAGCATGCGCATGCAGCGACGGCAACGGCAGGCCACCGGCACCTTGGCGCTCCACAAGCCGGGCCGCATCCGCTGGGACTACCGACAACCCGACCGGCAGGTCCTGATCAGCAACGGTGACACCGTTTCCATGTACTTTGAGAAAAACCGCCAGATGATGCTGATGCCCTCCGAGCGCTACCTGAACTCCGACGTCACCTACGCCTTCTTTGTCGGCAACGGCGACATCAACCGCGATTTCACGATCCTGCCACCGGACGCCTCCCCCTTCCAGGCCGACGGCCAGTATTGCATCAAGCTGGTCCCCAAGGCAGCACACCCGCAACTCAGCCACCTGCACCTGTGGATCAACAGCGCCACCTGGCTTGTGCAGCGCATCCAACTGGTGGATCAGCTCGACAGCATCACCGACCTCTTTTTCACCAACATCATCATCAATCAACCCGTCGCCGACGCAACCTTTCACTTCACCCCGCCGCCGGACACGGAAATCATCGAGCAGTAAATGCCCCGCGCTACTCCCCCATCCTTCCGGCTGGCGCTGATCTCCATGCCCTGGCCGCTCTTCAACCGGCCCTCCATCCAGCTCGGCGCGCTCAAGGCGTATCTCGGGCAACAGCCGTGGCTGCAGGTGGAGACGCTCCACCCCTTCCTGGCGGTGGCGAAACGGATCGGCGTTACCCGCTACCAATGGATCTCCAGAAACGTCTGGGTCTGCGAGGCCCTCTACAGCGGCCTGCTCTTCCCGGAACAGCGCGAGAAGACGCACCGCTTCCTCCGGCAAGCGATGCGCACCGCTCCCCGCGAGGCGCGCTTCGATATCGTGGAGACCCAAGCGATCCTCGGCGAGGAGTTGCAACGCTTTCGCGAGCAGGGTGAGTGGCATCGCTTTCAGCTGATCGGCTTCTCCGTCTGCTTCAACCAGCTCGCCGCCTCCCTGGCCGGGGCCCGGGCGATCAAGGAGATCGCCCCGCAGGTGCCCGTGGTTTTCGGCGGCTCCACCTGCGCCCCGAGCGTCGCCCGCTCCCTGCTCGAAGCCTTTCCCGAGATCGATTACGCGGTCATCGGCGAAGGGGAGCAGCCGCTCCTCGGCCTCTGCGAGCATCTGGCCGGAGTAGGCCCCCTGCCGCCCCAGGCGCTGACGGCCACACCACGCATCGCCACCGCACCAACGCCTTGCGACACCTATGCCCAGCTGCCCCATCTCGACCAGCTGCCGGTGCCGGATTACGACGACTACCTCCAAGACATGCGCCGCCACTTCGGCGACGAGCCCTTTATCCCCGAGCTGCCGGTGGAGTTCTCCCGGGGCTGCTGGTGGGGGAAATGCGCCTTCTGCAACCTCAACCTGCAGTGGCACGGCTACCGGACCAAGAGCGCCGGACGGATGCTCGCCGAGGTGCAGGCCCTCGGCAAGCGCCACCAGAGCCTCGATTTCACCTTTACCGACAACGCCCTGCCGGTGCGCGGCTCGGTGGAATTCTTCTCCCGCCTGGCCGAGGAACGGCACGATTACCGCTTCTTCGGCGAGATCCGGGTCAGCCAGCGGGGCGAGCAGCTGGCCGCCTGCCGTCGGGGCGGGCTTGTGGCCGTGCAGGCGGGCTTCGAGGCCTTGAGCAACGGCCTCCTGCAACGGATCAACAAGGGGGTGACGGTGATCGACAACCTCGCCCTGATGAAAGACGCCGTTGCCTGCGGCATCACCGCCGACGGCAACCTGATCACCGAGTTCCCCGGCAGCACCGACGCCGAGGCGGAAGAAACCCTGCACAATCTCGATTTTGCCCTGCCCTTCACCCCCCTTTCCGTCGCCGCCTTCTTCCTCGGCATGGGCAGCCCGGCCGACCGCGCGCCTGCCCGCTTCGGGATCCGCGCCGTCACCCACCACCCCGCCAACCAAAAGCTCTTCCCGGCGCCGCTCTTGGCCCGGCTCGACCTGCTGATCAAGGGATACCGGGGCGACCGCACCGAACAGCGGCGCCGCTGGCGACCGGTGGCCCGCAAGATCAAGGCGTGGCAGGATTTTCACCACCACCGCGCGGGCTCGATCTTTGAAAAACCGCCGCTTTCCTATCGCGACGGCGGGGATTTCCTGATCATCCGCCAGGAGCAGGCAGGCGGCAAAACCCTGCATCACCGGCTCAAGGGCCTTTCCCGGGAGATCTATCTCTTCTGCGAGGAGATCCGCACCGACAGCGAGCTGTTTCACCGCTTTCCGCAGCTTGCCGAGAAAAAACTTTTGACTTTTCTGCAGGACTTGATGAAAAAACGGATACTTTTTATCGACGGTAACCGTTTTCTTGCCTTGGCGGTGCGGAGGGGTTAAAGAGACATGGACGATATGCAAGAGATACGATCGCTGCTGGTGCTGGGCGGCTGCCGGAGCGGCAAGAGCCGGTACGCCGAGACGTGGATCAACGCCCGCTTCCGGCGCAAGCTCTTCCTCGCCACCCTGGCCGCGGCCGGCAACGACCAGGAGATGGCAAAGCGGATCGCACTGCACCGCGACCGGCGGGATGCCTCCTGGCAGACCGCGGAAGAGCCGCTGCAACTGGCCACTGCCCTCGACCGCTACCGGCACGATGCCGACGTCATCCTCGTCGACTGCCTCAGCATGTGGATCAGCAACTGCCTCCTCGCCGGGATGAGCGACGAGGCCATCGAGGAGGCGGTGGCGGAACTGGCCGCCACCGTGCAAAAACTTACCGTGCCGGTGGTGCTGGTCGCCAACGAGGTCGGCCTCGGGCTGGTGCCGGACAACCAGCTGGGCCGACGCTTCCGCGACCTGGCCGGCCTGACCAACCAACAACTGGCAACGGCCTGCGACGCAGTGGTCTTTGTCGCCGCCGGCCTGCCGATCACCCTTAAAAGCTGAACACCATGGCAAATTCCCCCAAACAGCACGGCGGCAACATCCTTGCCGTTGCCAACGAGCTCGGCTGCCCGGTTGCGGCCCTGCTCGACATGAGCAGCAACCTGATGCCGCTGCCGATGGTGGCCGGCCTGCGCGAGACCATCATCGAGAGGCTGGACGAGATCGCCTATCTCCCGGAAACCGAGAGCGAAACCCTGCGCGACCTCTTTGCCGCCCGCCACCGCCGCAAGAACGATGAGGTCCTGGTGGGCAACGGCACCACCGATTTCATCTTCGCGGCCCCGAACCTTGCCGGCCTGACCAGGGCGGTCATCGTCGACCCCACCTACAACGACTACCGGCTGGCCTGCGACTGGGCCGGTCTGCCGGTGAGCGGCTTTCCGCTCGCCGCCGCCGACGATTTCCATCTCGATCTTAACCGGCTGGCCGCGACCCTTGCCGGCGGCGAACTGGTCTTCCTCTGCAACCCCAACAACCCCAGCGGCACCATTACCCCCTCCGCCGACCTGCACGCGATGATCGCCGCCCACCCGGAAACCCTCTTTCTGGTGGACGAATCGTACCTGCAGTTCACCCGCGAGGCGTCGCTGCTCGACCTCGCGCCGCTGCCCAACCTGCTGATCCTCACCTCCTACTCGAAGATCTACGGCATCCCCGGCCTGCGGCTCGGCTTTCTCACCGGCACCCCGGCACGCCTTGCGGCGATCTCGGCCCGCAACAAGCCATGGGGCGTCAACCGGGTGGCCCAGGTGGCCGGCGAGTTTCTCGTCACCCACGGCGACGCCCATGTGGAGGCGGTTCTGCAGTACACCGCCACCCACCGGCCCGCCTTTGTCGCCGCCCTTGCCGCCCTGCCCGGCATCGAGGTGGTGAACGGGGTCTGCAACTTCATCCTCTGCCGCCTGACCGGCGCCATGCGGGCCGGCGCGCTGCGTAAGGCCATGCTCGCCCACCGGATCATCATCCGCGACTGCGCCAACTTCACCGGCCTCGACGACCGCTATTTCCGGGTTTCGCTGAAGGATCCGGTCGGCAACCGCCGCTGCCTCGACGCCCTGACAAAAATCCTCACCCCCAGCTGAAGAAGAAACGACCATGCGAGTAGCCATCCTTTCCGATACCCATGACCACATCCCCAACCTGCGAGCGGCGGTGCGCTTTTGCAACGCCTACAGCGTGACGATGCTGATCCACTGCGGCGACCTGATCTCGCCCTTCATGCTCGACGTTCTGGCGGAGTTCGGCGGCGCCATCCACCTGATCTATGGCAACAACATCGGCGACCAGCACATCATCTCCCAGTCCTGCGGCACCCGCTTCCCCTCCGTCAACCACCACGGCATCCTGGGCGCGGTGGAGGCGGGCGGCCGCAAGATCGCCTTTACCCATTATCCGCAAATGGCACGGGGGCTGGCGAGCCAGGGGCTCTTCGACGTGGTCTGTTACGGCCACAACCATATCCACAAGGTGGAAAAGGTCGGCAACACCCTGCTGCTGAACCCGGGCGAGCTCCTCGGCAAGGACGACCAGCCCGGCTTCTGCATCCTCGACAGCGCGACCCTGGCCGTGGAACGGATCGAGGTCGGCGCCCCCTTTGGCGACCACACCTCGACAACCAGCCGGGATGCCGGCTGAACAGACGCAACCGACTTTTAGCACCCTCTACGCACAGACAATAAAAGGTGACCGACATGAACAACAACGATCAGCATGACAACGCAAGCTTCGCGGATCTGCTTGCCAAGGAATTTTCCGCCCCCGAGCGGCTGGAGCCGGGCCAGAAGGTGGAGGCGACCATCGTCCGGATCAGCAAGGAATGGATCTTCCTCGACGTGGGCGGCAAGAGCGAAGGGTCGCTTGCCCGCAAGGAATTGTCCGACCAGGATGACAACCTCACCGTCCGCGAGGGCGACAAGGTCACCGTCTACTTCCTCTCGGTGCAGAAAGGCGAACAGCTCTTCACCACCAAGCTCGGCGGCAACGCCGCCCTGGCCCACCTGGAAGAGGCGTACCACAACCGGATTCCGGTCACCGGCTCGGTGATCAAGGAACTGAAGGGCGGCTACGAGGTCAAGATCGCCGGCGTTGCCCGCGCCTTCTGCCCCTTCTCGCAGATGGGGCTGCGGCGGGTGGAGGACACCGAGCAGTTCATCGGCCAGGAACTCTCCTTCAAGATCAGCGAATACAAGGAGAACGGCCGCAACATCATCGTCTCCCACCGCGCCATCCTGGAAGAGGAACGGGAAGAGAAGAAGAAGGAGTTGCGGAAGACCCTTGCCGTGGGCCAGACCGTCAAGGGGGTGATCACCTCCCTGCGCGACTTCGGCGCCTTCATCGACATCGGCGGCATCGAGGGGTTGATCCCGGTCTCCGAGATCGGCTGGGGACGGGTTGAGGATATTCGCGGCGTGCTCGCCGAGGGGCAGGAGGTGGAAGCGGCGGTGATGAAGCTCGACTGGGCCAACGACCGGTTCTCCTTCAGCCTGCGGGAAACCATGGCCGACCCGTGGGACGGCGCCGTCACCAAATACTACGAAGGGTCAACCCACACCGGCCGGGTGGCCAGGCTCACCGATTTCGGCGCCTTCGTCACCCTGGAGCCCGGCATCGACGGGTTGGTGCACATCTCCAAGCTGGGCGCGGGCCGCAAGGTCAACCACCCCCGCGAGGTGGTCGCCCAGGGGCAGAGCCTGGAGGTGAAGGTGGAGGGGCTTGATCTCGAAAAACGGCGGATCTCGCTGGCGGTGCTGACGGAAGAGAAAGAGGAGCCGCTGCCGGAAAAGGGCGGCAAGAAGAAAGAGCCCCGGCAAAGCGACGATCGGGAGGCCCTGCGCCAGTTTCAGCAGCAGGAACAGGGCAACAAATCCATGGGCACCCTCGGCGATCTGCTGAAGGCCAAGATGCAAAAATAGGATTGGCGACCGGCACGGCGGCAAGGATAGCCGCCGTGCCGGTTTTCGAAACCGACTACGATGCGGCCTGCATTCGCTGCCGCACCATCTCGAAGAGAATCACCCCGGTGGCCACCGAGGCGTTGAGCGACTCCACCCCGTGCCGCATGGGGATCGACACCAGATGGTCGCACTGGCTCCGCACCAGCGGCCGCATCCCCTTGCCCTCGCCGCCCACCACCAGACAGACCTTACCGTTGAAATCCACCTCGTAAAGGGTGTGGCTCGCCTCGCCGGCCGCCCCGAAGATCCAGAAGCCGTGCTCCTGTAACTGCTTGAGGGAACTGACCATATTGGTGATCGAGCAGATGGCGACCTTGGCCATGGCCCCCACCGCCACCTTGGCAACGGTGCCGGAAAGCGGCGCCGAACGGTCCTTGGGCAGGAGAATGGCGGTTACCCCGGCCGCCGCCGCCGAGCGGATGATGGCGCCGAGGTTATGGGGGTCCTGAATGGAATCGAGGGCAAGCAGGATGGGCGGCTCGGCAGCCGCGTCGAGATCGAGGAGCAGATCATCCAGGGAGACGGTTTCAACCAGCTGCACCCTGGCCATCACCCCCTGGTGGCTCACCTTGCCGGCACCGGCAGGCATCCGCAGCTGCGGTTCAAACCGAAGCCTGATCTGCCGCTCCCGGGCAAGATCGATGATCTCCTGCAGCTTGGCGCTGGTCTTGCCTTTCTGGAGGGTGATATCGCGGATGCGGCGGGGCTCGCTCTGCAACAGGCCGAGAACCGCGTGGATGCCCCAGATCAATTCATCATCGTTGGTCATGGCGGGCGGTCACAGGGCAGGCAGCTGCATGGGCGCGCCGTCGGCGGTGCGGCGATGCCGGCTGCGTTCGGCATGGATGATGGCGAGCATGGTCGCCACCGCCGAGGCGAGGATATCGTTCACCACCACGTAGTCGTAGTGGACGATGTCCGCCATCTCCTTTCGGGCGTTGGCGAGCCGCAGGCGGATGGTCTCCTCGTTATCGGTGCCGCGCCCGGTCAAACGGCGCTCAAGCTCCGGCCAGGAGGGCGGGACGACAAAGAGCGAGACGGCATCGCCCGCCATCGCCCGCACCTGCCGGCACCCCTGCACATCGATATCGAGGATGATGTCGGTGCCGGCGGCAAGGCTTGCCTCAACCGCCGCCAGGCTGGTGCCGTAGAAGTTGCCGTGCACCTCGGCCCACTCGAGAAACGCGCCCGCCTCCCGCATGGCCACGAAACGGTCGCGGTCGACAAAGTGATAGTCGACCCCGTCCTGCTCGCCTGCACGTGGGGCGCGGGTGGTGTGTGAGATGGAGAAGGAGAGCCCGGGGACGGTGGCCATCACCTGTTTGAGGATGGTGGTCTTGCCGGTGCCGGAGGGGGCGGAGATAACAAAGAGGGTGCCGCGATTCACAGAAAAACTCCTCACGCCGGGGCGCAACGCCCCTGGCTTGGGTTAAAGCCCCTACAGGGTTGATACCGGATCGTCGGCCCGCAGGGTGATGGTGCGGGGGTCGAAGGCCGGCTGCAAACGCTGGGTAATGGTCTCCGGCTGCACCGAGGAAAGAATGACGTGATTGCTGTCGAGGATGATGATGGAACGGGTGCGCCGCCCCTCGGTCACATCGATCAGTTTATTGCTCGCCTTGGCCTCCTCCTTCAACTTCTTCATCGGGGAGGATTTCGGGTTCACCACCGCCAGTATCCGGCTGGCGACTACAGTATTTCCAAAGCCCACGTTGATCATACGACTCTCCACCTTTTTTATCTCTCAGGCTAACGATTTCAATACCCGCGTTACTCCAGGTTCTGCACCTGCTCGCGCATCTTCTCTACCTCGTTCTTCAACTCGACCGCCAGATGGGCCACCCCGGCATCGTTGATCTTTGACGCCATGGTGTTGATTTCGCGCAGGAATTCCTGCATCAGGAAGTCAAGCCGGCGGCCCACCGGCTCGTCAAGGGCAAGGAAGTGAGAAAACTGCCCGCAATGGCTCCGCAGGCGGACCAGTTCCTCGGTGACATCGGCCTTATCGGCCATCACCGCCACCTCCTGGGCCAGCCGGGCTGGATCAATATCAACACCTTTCAGGAGATTGTCAAGCCGTTCTTTCAGGGCCATTTCCTTTTTGCGGACCAGCTCCGGAGCCTGACCGGCCACGACATTCGCCGTCTCTTCGAGGGCTTGCAGACGGGCGAGCAGATCCGCCTTCAGGGTCGCCCCCTCGCGCTCCCGCATCGCCTGCCCACCCTCCAGTGCCTGGAGCAGGGCGGTACGCACGGCGGGCCAGATCGCCTCGATATCCTCTTCCGCCTCGGCGGCGACGACAACATCGCGAAAACCCGCCACCAGCGCCACATCGGTGGGTGTTGGCAGCGCCAACGCCTCGCTCAGCGCACAGAGGCTCTGATGGTACGCCCGGGCCAGATCCATGTTGACCTGCAGGTTGGCGGAACCGGTGCCGCTGCTCACGTAGGAGAGGGAGACATCGATGTGGCCGCGGCTGAAAAAGGTCATGATCTCTTTCTTCATCCGCTCTTCGAGCACCGCATACTTGCGGGGCAGCTTGAAACTGATGTCGCAGTACCGGTGGTTCACCGAGCGGATCTCAACCGTCCAGGCGGTGGCTTCGGCCACGCACTCGCCGCGTCCGAAGCAGGTCATGCTGAGGGGGCGGTTCATTTGATCGCCTCCTGGATTTCGGAAACGGTGACGGTGGCGGTGCCCACCTTGCCGACCACAATGCCGGCGGCGACATTGGCAATGGTGGCGGCGGTACCGAAGGAGAGCCCCACCGCCAACCCCACCGCCAGGGTGGCGATGACGGTGTCGCCGGCGCCGGTGACATCGAAGACCTCCTTGGCCACGG